>JAGAZG010000039.1 GCA_017940105.1 Mailhella sp.
ATGCAGACATGCTGCTCTCAGAAAATACGGACAGCGCTGCCGAAAGCTACGTCAGTCTATTTAAAGAAATGCGGCTTTCACAGGCTTTGGAAGCGCTGTGGGCACCCATACGGGCCATGAACAAATATGTCGATGAACAGGCTCCATGGACGCTTGCCAAGGGAGGGCAAACGGAACGCCTCGGCACAGTGCTGCGAACCCTTCTGGAAAACATGTATAAAATTGCCTATCTGCTCTGGCCGGTGATGCCGGATTCGTCGGCAACCATGCAGGCACAGCTAGGCAGGCCACAGGGAGAATTTTCTGAATCCGTCCTGAGCGACATCATTAAATACCGCATGCATTTGCGTACGGGCCTGACCATAGCATCGTCTTCAAACCTCTTTCCGCGCATGGAAATGCCCAAAGAAGATGCCCCAGCTCCAAAAGAGAAAAAACATCAGCCAGAACAGGCAAAGGGCAAGGAATCCATGCAGGAAGGCCAGGCCAAGCCGGTCATTGAATTTGGAGACTTTCAAAAGCTGGATCTTCGTGTCGGCGTCGTGCTTGCCGCAGAAAAACACCCCAATGCAGACAAGCTGCTGCGCTTTGACATTGACCTTGGCGAAGGTAAGCCGAGGCAGATTCTTTCTGGCATTGCTTCCTTTTTCAAGCCTGAAGAGCTTGTCGGCAAAAAAGTGGTCGTGGTTGCCAACCTGCCTCCGAGAAAGATTCGCGGACTGGAATCGCAGGGCATGATACTGACGGCCGAATTTGACGGTGGGCTTTCCCTGCTTTCCTCAGAAGCCCCTGCAGGTTCGCCCATCGCCTGAGCGCACGGCATACGATTCCTCAAAGCAGC
Source organism: Mailhella sp. (assembly GCA_017940105.1). Lineage (GTDB taxonomy): Bacteria > Desulfobacterota > Desulfovibrionia > Desulfovibrionales > Desulfovibrionaceae > Mailhella. The sequence goes on from JAGAZG010000039.1 coordinate 842, forward strand.
ATGCGCCGGCCCTTCACGGAACCGGCGCTTTCTATTTCAGCGCTGCAACGCAATGCAGCGGTTACGAAGCCATCAGCCAGTAAACAGGTATGGCAAGAGCCATTCTGTATAAGGCAAACGGAACAAGCGTCACATGGGCAAGCAGGCGTATAAACACTTTAATGGCAAAAACGGCAGATGCAAACGCAGCGGCAGAACCGACGATGAAAAAAGGAATGTCGCCAGCCGTAAAAACTGAAAGCGACTTGATTATGTCGTAGCCGGCGGCTCCCATGATGATGGGCACCGCCGCAATAAACGAATATTCTGCAGCGCTTCTTCGTGAAAGCCCTAGAAACATGCCTCCGACAATGGTAGAGGCCGACCGGGAAAATCCTGGCCACAAGGCCAGGCACTGAAAGCAGCCGATGCCCAGCGCCTGCATCGGCGTCACGCGGTCAAGCTGCGTTTCAGACCTTTCATGCCGGCTGGCAAGCCAGCGCTCAGCTGCAAGCATGAACAGTGCGCCGCTCACGAGAGCAAGAACTACGGGAAGAGGACGGAACAGCGCCTTGATTTGCCCATGAAGAAGCAGGCCGAGCAATGCCCCTGGAAACGTGGTAAGCGCCAGAAGCAAGAGTCCCCGCAGCCCCGAAAGCGAAGATCTGCGTTTTGGAAGCACAAGCCCCGTAAACCTTTCCCAGTACAGCAAAACAACGGCGAAGATCGCTCCGGTCTGAATGACGACATCAAAGGTGGCTGCCCTTTCACCAGCAAGGCCAAGGGCATGGGATGCCAGCACCAAGTGTCCTGAGGACGAAACAGGAAGAAATTCTGTGAGACCTTCCACAATCCCGAGGACAAAAGATGCAGCCAAGGATTCCATTCATGCCTCCACTGACCCGGCACAGGCCGATGTTCTGCCAAAGCGGCGTTCCCGGCGGGCATATTCGTCAAGGGCGTCATGCAGTGCCTGCGCGTCAAAATCCGGCCACAGCAACGGCGTAAAATATAATTCTGCATACGCACCCTGAAAAAGAAGGAAATTGCTTATGCGGCACTCGCCGCTGGTGCGTATGATAAGATCAGGATCAGGCAGCTCAGGCGCATACATGAGCGATCGAAAACGCTTTTCATCCAGTTCTTCTGGGCTGAGTCCGGCAGCAAGGGCCCTCCTTGCCGCCTGGAGAATATCTTCCCTGCCTGAGTAGCTTATGGCAAGTGTCAGCATCATGTCAGCATTTACGGACGTTTTTGCCATAGCAAGCTCAAGAGCTCTGCGCACGGAAAGTGGAAGATCTCTTTTATCACCGATAAAGCCGAGCCGGATGCCGCGTTTCATCATGAGGGGCATTTCCTGGCGCACAAAACGAAGGAACAAGTCGAATAAAAAAGAAACTTCAGCCTGAGGCCTGTTCCAGTTTTCCTTTGAAAACGCGTACAGCGTCACATAGGGAATATTTAAGCTGCGGCACTCCCCGACCAAGGAACTTACGGCGTCCATGCCTGCAAGATGACCCTGTGAACGGCTCAGTCCCCTTTTTTCAGCCCAGCGGCCGTTGCCATCCATAATGACGGCGATGTGTCCGGGTAAATTTTGCATACTTCCATTCAAAGAAAAAAAACTTATAGGCATTCTCATGGAAATGCCGCTGACAACGCTTTATCCTGTGACAACTGGGCAGTTATGTCAATCCAGACAAAACTCATGCAAGTATGACTGCTGCAACAAGGAAAGCATTACTACACTCACCTGTCATGCTGAAATTGTCTATAGAGCACTTTCAAGAAATATTGAGACTATCGCTCTGGATACACTATACGAACTCATAGCCCCCTTGCGCCAGCCATTTCGTTTAACGCCGGAAGTGAATCCCGAGCTACTCATTGCTGGCGAGACAGATTTGCCACCGGCAAAACTGTCTCGAGCATTTTTTGAAAATGCTCTAGTCAACAGCACGGCAAAAGGGAATAGGCTCCCATGACAAACGGCATTTGCAAGAGTCTGCACGGTATGCAGCTCAAACATACATAACACTGTCAAGCTAAAGCAGGCTGAGCTGCCCGTCCCGGGGAAGAAAAAAACTGCGTTGCACGGCTTCGGTGACAATATCCCCCTTGCGCAGGCTGTCATTCAGCATAGGAGAATCAGGGTTATGCTCCGCATAGTTGCGCAGGGTAGCAGTTTTGCTGCTGGTGGCATAGCAATAGCGGCATCCGCTGGGGCAGGCGTCATAAGCGCCAATGTCATGCATGGGCAGGCACTGGCAGCCTTCGCGCATGGGACGTGGCTGCACGCGGCGCATGCGAATGCCAAAGGCTTTTTCAAGCAACGGAACCGTAACGCATCCGGATCTGGCAATGCCCAGGGACGCATAGTCCCCAGTTTCTGCACAGGTACGCAGCTGAATGCCGTGACGAGCGGCAGAATAAGAAAAGCTGCGGAGCATGATCAGCTTATCGGCTTCCGGCACAGGACGAAGGGAAGGAAAAGCATAGGCCAGCTTGCGGTACATCTGAACAAAGCTGAAGACGCAGCTTGAGGCATATGGCTCAAGAACTGAACACATTTCCTCAAAAGCCAGAGCATGATGCTCCACCGTGTACTTCGGCGTGAGCAGCACGGGATCGTAGCGCCAGCATATGCGCTCCTTGCCAAGCAGGGCAGAAAGGCGCGCAAACGTTCCGGCCGCCTCCCGCCACGGGGGGACGCCCGGCTCTATATCACTGCCATAGCTTGTAATGGTCACAAAGAAAAAAATTCTGAAGCCCATGCCAAGAATGCGTTCAATATTTCCCAGCATGGGCGATGGATCTTTAGAGCAAAAAATCAGGGCATCCACGAGGTCGGGATCAAGCCTGAGACGCGAAACCTTTTCTGGAAAAAGAGGGTTTCGGGAAAGCACCCAGCCTTCCTTCAGGCGCCGCATCAGCCATTCGCCGTAATAATGCGGAATGTCTGTTCTGCCGCTTGCGCTGACAAGCATGGTGTGAACTCCCGCAGAAATCAGGAAGCGCCCTTGGCGCGGCTTTCGCAATACAAGCAGCGGTAAATGCGGTTTTCACGGTCTGTCAGCTTGAATATATGCGGCAATTCCTGTTCAGTGGAAGTGATGCACCTGGGATTTCGGCAATGGATGACATTGACCACCCGTTCGGGCAGCTCAACAGAAAACTTTCTGTCCAGCTTGCCGTTGCGCACGATATTCACAGTAATGCCCGCATCAACATAGCCCAGCACATCAAAGTCGATATCTATGAGCGCGTCGATTTTGATAATGTCCTTGCGCCCCATTTTACGGCTGGGAACATTTTTAAGCATTGCCACCGTGCACTCAAGCTTGTCCAGCCCAAGTATTGAATAAAGTTCCATGCACAGGCCGGCGCGGATATGGTCGAGAACAATGCCGTTGGAGATTGCGTCTATAACCATCACTCCACCCCCAGAAGTTTCATAATCAGTGCCATGCGCATGTACTTGCCGTTCAGGGCCTGCCTAAAATAGGCTGCGCGATGGTCATTGTCCACGGCTACGGAAATTTCGTTGACACGGGGAAGAGGGTGCAGGATGCACAGGTCAGGCTTGGCGTTCTCAAGCTTGCCAGGCGTGAGTATATAGCTGTCTTTCAGGCGTATGTAATCGGCCTCGTTGAAAAAACGCTCACGCTGCACGCGGGTCATGTAAAGCACATCCAGGCGCGGCATGGCGGCAGTCAGGTCTGTTGTTTCACTGCAGGCAATGCCCTCGCGCTCCATGATATCCCTGCGCACATAGCCAGGAAGGCGGAGCTCTTCCGGAGAAATAAGCACAAATTTAACCCCGTCGTAGCGGGACATGGCCGCAATCAGCGAATGCACCGTGCGGCCAAACTTAAGATCTCCGCAAAGACCGATGGTGAGATGGTCAAAGCGCCCTTTTTCGCGCCAAATGGTAAGCAGGTCCGCCAGGGTCTGCGTCGGATGGTTATGCCCTCCGTCGCCGGCATTAATGACGGGCACGCCGGCTTTCATGGCGGCTACCAGCGGTGCGCCTTCCTTGGGATGGCGCATGGCAATGATATCTGCATAGCAGCCGACGACCTTTACGGTGTCGGAAACGCTTTCACCCTTGGCTGCAGAAGAGCTCTGTGCCTCTGAAAAGCCAAGCACATTGCCGCCGAGTTCATACATGGCGGCTTCAAAGCTCAGCCGCGTGCGCGTTGATGGTTCGAAAAACAGCGTGGCAAGCTTCTTGCCGCTGCACTTATGGGCATACTTTTGCGGGTCGGCAATAATATCCAGCGCAGTCGCAAGAAGGTCATCGATATCCTGGGTAGAAAGATCACGTATGTCGATCAGGCTGTTCATGCTTACGCCCCTATCCAGCTTTCATCGGAGGGATTATCCCGGAAAGCAAGCAGGCGGACCACGTCTTCCGCTTTTATATATCCGGTTTCGGCTGCAACACGGGCAATGACGTCAAAATTTGTCAGGCTCACGTTTTTCACCTTTTCGGCAGCAAGGCGTTCCAGTCCCTTTTTCATGCCGTATGTGAAGATGCTGGCTACACCGAGCACCTCTGCTCCGGCGTCGCGAAGGACGCGCACGACTTCGAGCACGCTTCCTCCCGTGGAAATAAGATCTTCAATGACAACGACTTTCTGTCCTGGGAGCAGGCGCCCCTCTATCTGGTTTCCACGCCCATGATCCTTGGCGCTGGAACGCACATATCCCATGGGCAGTCCCATGAGATGTCCGACAATAGCTGCATGCGCAATGCCAGCTGTACTTGTGCCCATAAGAATCTCGCAAGCCGGATATGCCGAACGCACAGTGGCGGCCAGCGCATTTTCAACGGCCAGACGGGCCTCAGGCGCAGTGAGAATCAGCCTGTTATCGCAGTACACGGGGCTTTTGATGCCGCTGGCCCATGTAAAGGGCTCCTGAGGACGAAAAAACACGGCTTTAATGGAAAGAAGATGCTTGGCAATCTGTCGCTCTTGGCTGTCCATGTCGACTCCTTGACTCGTTGCTATCCCATGAATTCCCTGACGCAGCGACGCCAGGCTGAAACAGGGTCGGCGGCCTGCGTGATTGGGCGGCCGACTACAATGAAATCTGATCCCAGGGCATGTGCACGTTCAGGCGTGGCAACGCGAACCTGATCGCCGGCGTTTCCGTCGGCAAAGCGCACGCCAGGAGTTACCGTTAAAAAAGATCTGCCGCATGCCGCATGCACTTCACCGGCCTCAAGCGGTGAGCATACCACTCCGTCCAGTCCGGCATCGCGCGCAGTAACGGCATAATGCCGCACAACCTCCGAAAGAGGCTTTTCTATAAGCAAATCCCGGCGCATGCGTTCTTCGCTGGTTGAAGTAAGCTGGGTGACGGCGATGAGCAAGGGCCGTGTCCCGTCAGGGCGAGACATCCCTTCCAGAGCTGAGCGCATCATCTCTGCCGTGCCTGACGCATGGACATTGCACATGTCTATATCCAGGGCAG
>JAGAZG010000004.1 GCA_017940105.1 Mailhella sp.
CTGGCCGGGGCTGATGGTTTTTAGTTTTGCCGCGCCGCCGTTGGCAGCATAGAGATCCTGAAGCGAGATGCCATGCTTTCTGGCAATGCCGGTGAGCGATTCACCCGGGGCCACAATATGCGTGGCAGGAGCAGCCTGCACAGATGAGCCTGAAGCCAGAGGTTTTAGCCTGATGACCTGGCCGACCTTCAGGTTTTGCAGCTTTGCAGCGCCGCCGTTGGCGCTGTTTAGGCTGGCAACGCTTATGCCATATCTGGAGGCGATGCGTGCTGGCGTGTCGCCAGATCGCACCTTGTGCGTGTCTGGCAGAGCAGGGCGTGTTATTTCTGTCTTATCCGCCTTTGGCTTTCTGGGACGCTGCTGCAGTATGTCTTTTTCTAATTCTGCAAGGGCTGCGGTGACGGTATCTTCATCGTCAAAGTTAGCGGCTAGCTGCGTTTCACGCAAGGGCTCTGCAGGTATGTATGGAGAGATGGATCCTGCTCTGGAGGGCAGGCGAAGTCTGCGTCCGGCGGTCATTGCCCCGGGGTTTAGCTGGCTGATGATGGAGGTTGGTACTCCGGTTGTGCGGCTGATTCTGGCGGGCGTGTCTTTTCTGCGCACGGTGTAATACGTCCATCCCGCGCCGGAAACATTGCCGGCAAGAAGTCTTCTGGCCTGTGACTCGCGATTACGCGGCACATACACAGTGACAGACCGGTTTGCCGGCGAAATGGACCGCAGAAACTGGGGGTTGTATGCGAGAAATTCCCGCCATGTCATGCCAAGGCGGCGGCATAGCTCAACAAGGTCAGTCGCTGGCTTGGCGGTCAGCCCTATGGCCGGCATGAGGACGGGATGCTTTGCGTCGTTCGGGGCAGGTTTGAGGCCGAGCTCATCCGCTCCCCGCACAACCTTGGTGATGGCCAGAAAACGTGGAACATACAGCCTGGTTTCTTCACGCAGTCGCAGATCATAAGAAAGCCCTTCGTTTTTTCTTATGATATCTTCCAGTTTTTTTGCTCCTGCGGCATCCTTTGCCCGGCCGATTTTGCCTTCCCCTGCATTGTAAGACGCTATGGCAAGATGCCAGTCATGAAAGATTTCATAAAGCCTGCTGAGATAGCTGACAGCAGCTTCCGTTGATTTCTGCGGATCCATGCGTTCGTCTACCCACCAGTCCTGGCGCAGTCCATAATTCCGCCCTGTGGAAGAGATGAACTGCCACATGCCGACGGCATGAGATCGGGAAACTGCAAGTGGATTGTATCCGCTTTCCAAAAAAGCAAGGTACGCGAGATCTTCAGGCAGGCCATGCTTGCGGAAAACTGATTTTGCATTTGCCAGATAGGGCGTGCTGTTGCGCATGAAAGCCTGCATGGTGGAACGGCGGTCGCGCGAATATTTAAGAAAAACCCTGGTAACTTCCTGTTCCATCCAGGGATCAAGTTTTTTATCAAGCTGGCCAGTGCGTTCAAAAGCCTTGCGCTCGGCAGATGTCATGGAAATGGCACGTCGCCGCGGTGCAGCCTTTCTGCCCTGGTAATCTGTCTCTTCCCATGAAGAGCCAAACTCTGGCGAATCTATCCTTTCCTGGCGGGCACAGCCAAACAGGAACGCTGACAATGCTAGTCCAGTCAAAAAAAATCGGCAGGTTCTGCCTGCAAATACAGACATGATATAAAAGCTCCAAAAGGCGGCTTGCAACCTGTGCAAAAACAGGATAACCAGCCGTAATGACGCCCTGCCTGGCAAATATGCGCTCATTGGAGAGCATCGGGCGGGCAGTTGAAAAATGCATGAATAACGGGTCACGATAGCGCAAAAGCCTTAGGGATTCAATGCGCCTTTCGCTGCATTAAAAAATAATTTAATCGAACGGAACATGTATGGATTCTTGCGAAAAGCATGAAGAAGAAACGATTCTTCCGGGCATAAAGCCTGTGCTTGAAATTTTGCAGAGCGAACCGGGAAAGGTTGACATGGTATATGTCCGCCGTGGAAGGGTGAGCCCTGAAACCGAAAACATACTTGATGCCTGCCGCAGGTCAGGAGTACGCTTTTCTCTGGTAGATGAAGCCGCCATGGCGCGTTTGTCGCGACATGCGGGGCATCAGGGGGTTGCAGCCCGCCTCAGGTCCGCAGGGCTTATTGCATGGGAAGAACTGCTTGAAGGGGCGTCAAAGGCTCCTTTGCCGCTCATTGTAGCGCTGGATCAGGTGCTGGATCCTGGCAATGTTGGGACCCTTGCGCGTACTTTGTATGCCATGGGCGGGGCAGGACTGGTATTGCCCAGGCACAACAGCGCTTTTCTTGGTCCTGGAGCACGTCGTTCCGCTGCTGGCGCGTTGGAGCGACTGCCTGTCGCACAGGTCGTCAATCTGGCCAGGGCCGTGGACGACGCCAACAAACAGGGCTTTTTCACCTATGCTGCGCAAAAAACAGAACATGCTGTCAATCCGTTGTCGCAGCGTTTGAGTCTGCCTGCCATGCTCATACTGGGCAGCGAAGAAAAAGGACTGCGCCCTGGCGTGGCAAAGCGCTGTTCAGCATCGCTTTGCATACCGTTTTTGCGGGATTTCGATTCTCTGAATGTCGCACAGGCCGGGGGAATACTGGTTTCCTGCTTCGCAAGAAGTATAAGCGGCAGGTAAGGCATTCGTTTGCCTGGTGTCGCTGAAGACATCGATCTCTACGCGTCGTCAGCCCATTTCAATGCTCATGCCGCTGTGCAGCGCATGGAGACGGCTTCCCATGATTTCTTTCATCATGGCAAAAGCCCGGTCACCAGTGCAGTGCCCGGTGTAGCATGCTGCGCTTGTTTTATAAAGCTCGTTAGCTGTTTCGCAGATAGAATACTCTTCTTCAGCAGAATATTCTCCGTTCTTCATAAAGTGAAATCCTCCGATGACGGCATCGGGCTCTTTGCCGTATCGCTTTCGGAAGAGATCGAGCCAGTTTACAATGCCATTATGGGAACAGCCTGAAAATAAATAAGATTTGTCTTGTTCATGGATGACTAAAGCCTGTTCATGAGCGAACGCGTCCTGCACAAACTTTCCGTTTTTCAACTGTTTAAGTCTGCCGTTGCTTTTTGAGGCAAGTCTTTGTCTGCATGGGCGGGCCAACAAGCTTATTTCATTATCAATGACGGCATCGCCATCCAGAAGCCTGACCGAGGGCAGAGCCGCTATGGCCTTGTCTATGCCTATGTAGTGCAGATTGCCCGGATCATCGGCGTAGTAGTCCAGGGCGGCCGACCTCTGCATGTAAATGGGGGCTGCAGGAGCAATCCGCGCAAATTCCAGCAGGCCTCCTGCATGATCGTAATGTCCATGGCTGAGCACGCAGATATCGGAATGCTCCAGGGGTATGCTGAGAATCCTGGCATTTTGGGCAAACGCTTCGTCAGGGCCAGCGTCCATCAAAATGGCATGCAAATCAGTTTGAATGAAAAGGCTCAACCCGTGCCGGAAGGCACAGCCCGGCGCTCCGGGCGTATTTTCCAAAAGTACGGTGATACGCATGTCGTTCTCCTGCAAACGTTTTGCTTCAGCCGCGTCTCTTATTCGCGTGCAGTAGTAAGGATGAAGGCGCCTGCAAGGCAAAGGGTCATGCCGGCCAGCTGCCTCAGGCTGATTTTTTCGCCGTACAAAAGCATGCCTATGAAGACAAGCGCCACAGCAAGCAGTATGTTTGTCACCAGTGATGCAGCACTTATTTTCCATCCGGCCCGGTAAATGAAAATATAGCCAATTTCCAGTCCTACCATAGATATGCCAAGGGCAAATCCGGTCCAGTTGATCTTGTGCATGGCGTCCCACAAGCCTTCTTTATGCGGGTCAAAGGCAAAATATCCTGCAAAAGACAATGCCGCAGCCGTCAGGTATGTTGCGATGAGCGCAATAAAGGGGCTGCAGTCCGGCGGCATGGACTTGGAAGAAATATTATACAGCACGTTTGAAAACACGACGAGAACTAATGGCCACAGATACAAAAACATTTCCAATGCGTTATCCTTGGTAAGCAGTGTGTCAGCATAAGTTTGGAGCGGGATGGAATGATAGTCCCCTGCAACAGACTGTCAAGCTGCGATCCTCTTCACTTTTTGCCGTTTTTTAACTACGCTTTGCCCTGTCCGTGCCAATACCCATCAGGAGATTTTTATGAACAAGCTCGGCTTTGGCTTCATGCGCATGCCCCTCGTTGATCCCAATGATCAGACATCCATCAACATGCCATTGCTGGAACGCATGGTTGATCGTTTTTTCTCATCCGGCTTTACGTACTGCGATACCGCTTGGATGTACCATGATTTTATGAGCGAGCCTGCAGTGGGCAAGGCTGTGGTGTCCCGCTACCCGCGCAGCAGCTTTACCATTGCCAGCAAGATGCCCGTTGGCATGATTCGTTCCCACCAGGAAGGCGAAGATGTGTATGCACGGCAAAAAAGCAAGCTGGGCGTTGGTTTTTTTGACTATTACCTTGTCCATAACATGAACGTCGCCAATTATGAGCGCGCGAAAAAGTTCGATATGCTCTCTTTTCTGCGGGATAAAAAGGATTCCGGAGAAATACTCAGGCTTGGCTTCAGCTGCCATGATAATGCGGAATACCTGGACCAGGTGCTTTCGGAATGCCCTTATTTTGAATTTGTCCAGCTGCAGATTAATTACCTTGACTGGGAAAGCGAAGGCGTTCAGTCCCGCAAATGCTACGAGGTGTGCGTGAAGCACGGAAAGCCGGTTTTTGTCATGGAACCGGTGAAGGGGGGAACCCTGGCAAAGTTGCCTGCAGAAGCTGAAGCCCTGCTTCGTTCAGTGCATCCTGACTGGAGTCCTGCCTCATGGGCGCTGCGTTTTGCCGCTAGCCTGCCGGGCGTGGAAATCGTTCTTTCAGGCATGAGCAGCCTTGCCCAGGTCGAAGAGAATACGGCTTTCATGAAAAACATGGATCCTCTTTCACATGACGATGTCATAGCACTTCAGGACGCGGCTGAACTTATCAGAAAAACAGTGGCGATTCCATGTACAGGATGCCGCTATTGCGTTGAAGAAAGCACGTGCCCGAAGAACATCCCCATTCCCGGATATTTCGCGCTTTATAATACAGAAAAGCTGCGCGAACGCAGAGACTGGTCGCCTGAAAAAAACTATTATGCAGACTATGTGCTGCAAGGCAGGGGACGGGCTTCAGACTGTATTTCATGCCATTCCTGCGAGCGTGTCTGCCCGCAGCGCATTCGCATTTCAGAATGGATGCGGAGCGTGGCGAAAGAACTGGAAGAAAACAATGATATGCTTGTCTGATTAATAGATAAAGTTTTAGCTGTCAGCGAATGAATATGCTTGGATAAGGAGTGTGCCATGAATAAGATGCTGCAATATCTGTTTTTCTGCTGTGCCGTACTGTCCTTGACGCTGCCCCTGTGCGGAAATGCCCTGGCGGACAACGGCGAACTTGCCGGATATTGGGACGACACAACCAGCGGCCGATGCCACATGAAGTGCGCCTATCTTGGCGGAGGCAGCTATGAAATAACGGTGGACTGGGCGGACAGCGCCTTCGTCAATAATCGCTGGATGTTTTCCGTACAAAGAAAAGAAGGCGAATCCTCCATGCCTTACGAAGAAGGGGAATATGTCGTGCGAAAAAGCCATGACGGGGGACAAGGCATTCATGAAAGCATTGTCTATGGCGATGGAACCGGGCGGATATTCC
>JAGAZG010000005.1 GCA_017940105.1 Mailhella sp.
ATGGTCCACATGCTTACGGGTTACGCGTTATCCCCTGTATTGATCCACTGGATAATCTCATGCAGTCCGGTCTTGTTCACTGGGCCTGATATGCACCCTCTTCTTCCTGGCTCCGCCTTCCATAAGGAAGGCGGAGCTCTCAACCAGGATTCAGCATGAAAAAAAAACGCTACTCCATTGGCGAGTTAAGCCGTCTCTGTAATGTTTCAACAAAAGCTCTCCGATTTTATGATAGCCTCGGACTGATTTCTTCGCTTCGCAATGGTGAAAATAATTACCGCACGTATACGCACGACGATTTGCTGACTGTGCTAATCCTAAAATATTACAAACAAATGGGCTTCAAGCTTGAAGAAATGAAGGAATTTCTCAGCGGTACTGAAGGAGGGGCAACAGAAAACATGAGGGTGGCTTTTGATAGAAAAATTGCTGAACTCCAAAAAGCACAGGCTGAACTCCGTCACTGTGAACAGAGTGTGCTCGACTGGAATGCCCTGATTACCGAGGCCATGCTTGTTCGCGAAGCTGACGCCCGGGAAGTGTCTGTCAAATATGTAGAGCCAAGAGTATTTCTTTTTCAGGATCAAACATTTGATGGCGATATAAAATCTTCCATCATCAATGTTGAATTCGCCAATTACGTCGAAAAAACAGGCAATGCCATAACTGGCCCAGTCTATATACAATATGCCAGTCTCGAAGACAGGATCGCCCGTGTTCCGCAAAGCATGCGTATCATGCAGGATTTTTTACGGCCGGGAGGCGAAGGCAACTTCACTACATTCGGCGGCTGCATGATGGCATCATGTTACCACATTGGTCCGCTTGAAAGCATACCGCAGACGTACCCACGCATATGTCAATGGGCTGATCGGCACGGCTATTCAATAGGAACCGACTGCTGCGAGCGTTATATTGCTGATTATTGGACAGGAGAAAACACACATTTGCATGTTGCAGAGCTGCGTGTCAAAGTGCAGAGAAAAGATTTGACGCAACTTACTCACAAAGGACGCATTTAAGCTCCGCTATGCCACTACCGGTAACCGAGCTTACTTCATAGATATCGCGCACGCCGGCGTTGACAAGAAAACGGCGAGCCAGAACAGCATTGGCTGAGGGCACATCTATTTTTGTTACTACGCCTAAAACCCGCCTCTTAAACATGGATGCAAACTTTGGTGGCAACTGACTTGATGTTCTGTCGGCAGCCTGTACAAAAATCAGGATGTCGCAATCTGCTGATGCTGTGATGATGGAAGGATAAAAACGACGGTTTTCAAGAAATTCGCTTGGCGTATTGACAAAGCCATTAAAAAAATCAAGGGCTAGGACTTTTCGTGAGCGATAGTCTAAGCCCGTCAGACATCTGATAAGGGAACTTTTGCCGGAGCGCCATTCTCCGATGAGCATAGTCTTAAGCATGTCGTTTAAGTATGCGTCATGCCTACAGAATCGTAGTGAAGCACTTCGTCAAAATACTGAATAACGCTTTTGAGCGCCGATTCCACGCTAGCAACATCCCCTTCAATGAGCAAAGACCCACCGAAACGGTCAAGGAAGCCAATTTCAACAGAACCGGATTTCGTTGCTATATCCGCTGCAATGATCACGCCTTCAGCAGGAGTTATGGTTAAAATGCCCAACGCGTCGCATGCCGAATCATCCAGTCCTAATTTAAGGTATATGCCTTTATTAGGGCTGGCAATAACGTGCGCTAACGTGATCTGCTTGCCAGGAACGTATTCCTGAATCACGCGCTGCTTGGGCAAATCGTCGCTGAGCTTCATTTTCTTTTTGCGGATGAGCGCCCTTCAAGGGAAGGGGACAGTCCAGGACGCTCATCCTGCTTTGCCTGTCCGCATGCCGTTGGACAGCGGAATTTATCCAAGAATCTGTTTTTTAAAGTCTTCAGCGGGCGAAGGAATCACGATATGACTCATCACAGGACCGCTGGAACTTTCGTTGACAACCCTGACGCCTGCGTCAACAGATGACTGGACAGAACTCACTTCGCCAGTCATTGTGACAAAGGCCTTTCCGCCAAGGCCAGCTGCAAAACGCAGCTCGATAAGCGTGACTTCACCTGACTTGGCAGCAGCATCAGCTGCAATAATGCAGGAAGCCGTCGTATAGGTTTCTATGCAGCCCAGCGCATTTATACGCGGGCAAAGGCCCGTACCGTTCATGGCCGGGATTACATCTTCATGAACATTAGGAAGAACAAACCAGTCTACAGCTGCCTCAGCGGCAATATGCTTGCCACGCTCAACAGAACTTCTTACGGCGCCGGTATCCCCGCAAACAATGACCAGGTAACGCCCCGGACACGTAGGACGGGCAATGACAAGCTGAACCTCAGCGGCTTTCACCATTTCATCGGCAACATGCATCCCGGTACTGATGCTGTTCAATTCCACACAGCCGATAGTGCGCACTTTCATGATATTCCCCTGTGTTATGCCTTGATAGTTACCATGCCGTCGGCAACGGATTCGACAACGCCGCTGATACTCGCATGAATACGGGCGCCCATGGCTTTTTCGGGTATTTCACCGATCACATCGCCACACTGCACACGCACGCCTTCAGAAACAATGCACATGGCAGGAGCTCCGATATGCTGGCGGAGCGGAATATGGACGACGGAAGATGTCAGCTCCCCGGCATAGCCAGGATGCGTGTCATACGCAGAAATTCCAAGTCGGTGAATAAGCCTGGATGTAGGAACGCGGCGCTCATCTCTGAATGGGTTCGTGCTGAGTTCGCGCCCGGTGTTCTGCCACTTTACGCCACCCTGCATAAGCACGCGCTTAATCTGGGCATTGACTTCTCGGGGAGAAACCCCCAGTGGGCACGCAAATTTTTCGCATATGCCGCATTCGGAGCAAAGCAAAGCTTCTTTCGCTATTTCGCTGTCCATCTCTTGATTGGCAAAAACGCGCATAAGCTTATGCGGATGAAGAGAATGTCCAAGCAAATGCCTGGGGCATAGGTCTGTGCAGCGCGAGCACTGACAGCAGCAGGTATTGGTAAAATTCCTCAGTCGAGCAGGCTCCATAATCTTACGAGCGACGACATTGTGTTCGGGAGGCAGAACAAGCAGTCCGCTCGTAGTCTTTGTCACGACAGCACGCGAAACGTCAGGAATGACCTTGCCCATCATCGGCCCGCCGTCAACGACCCTGTATTCACTGATCGTCGGACCACCAGCCAAAGCAAGCACATCAGCTACGGGCATGCCAATTGGAGCCTTCACGACCATGGGCTTCGCAATTTCGCCGGCAACGGTCAGATACCGGTGCGTCACAGGCCTGCCGTCCAGCGCACGGGCGATATTGAACACGGTTTCAACGTTGCTTACCACAGCGCCAACCTGGAGGGGGAGCCCCATCTCAGGAACAGTACGTCCGAGAACTTCATGCACAAGAACCTGTTCGTCGCCGGCAGGATAAAAATCTCCAAGCTCAAAAGCTTCGATTTTTCCGCCGGTGCGTGCTGCTGCAGCGCGAACGGAAGCCATAGCACCGGCATGCTTGCCTTTTAAGCAAATATACCCTTTTGATGCTCCAGTGCACTCCATGACTGACTCAAGTCCGCGCACTAGCGTTTCTACCTCATGTTCCATAAGATACGGATCGCTGGAGAGCAAAGGCTCACATGAGGCGCCGTTCACAAGAACTGTATCGACGCTGGCGTTAACCTTGACCTGCGTGGGCAGGCCGGCTCCACCGGCGCCGACGACGCCGGCTTCCCGTATTTTATCTATAGTCTGTTGATTTGCCATCAGATATTCCTCTGTCATGGTGCGGCTAAACAGAATGCTGCCTGCTTCCTTCGACGATGGATTTTATTAGGCCATCATGCGCAGCAAAACGCAAGGCCTGTTTCTATTCCCCAGCTTCAGGTAGATGAGGCAGTATAAGCTCAACTTCGGAATGGGGGCGTGGTATGACATGGACGCTGCGAAGCTCCCCAACGCGTCCGGCCGCCGCAGCACCGGCATCGGTAGCCGCTTTAACAGCTGCAACGTCGCCACGGACCATGACGGTTACCAGGCCGCCTCCGACCTGCACACGTCCAATAAGGGTCACATTTGCGGCTTTGACCATGGCATCAGCGGCTTCTACAGCTCCAACAAGGCCTCTGGTCTCAATCATCCCAAGAGCTTCGTAATTCAAGTTCATGTTAACTCCTATCGCATTTGCGAATTACCGGTTCTTATTCCGGTCAAATATTGTTTTTGATAGTTTTGAGGGCTTCGACCGTCAGCTCCCTGAGCTGTTCAGGATCAGAAACGCCATATTCCTTGCTGAGCATGGCAGCCACAGTTCGTGCAGGCTGCTCAAGGCTCCTGGGCTTGAGCTCTCCCTGCTCTGGCCCCACATAAAAAGTTGTGGAGCCGCAGCCACAACGACAGCCCTCCTGCTGAGCAAGGGCAGGGAGAGGTGGCTCGCCATATATGACGGAAACATGCCTTCTGGCAAGCTCATCCTTAGCTCCTGGCGTAAGAATCCTGCCGGATCCGACATAAAGTTTACCATCTTCTTTACTAATGAATGAATCAAGATTGTCTGTACTGATCAGTTCTTTTTTCATAGATACCTCACACCGCCCGACAAAGCCTGTGCGACTGCTTCTGCAGGGCTTGGAATTACCACGGATTCAATGAGTTTTTCTCCCAGCGATTCACAAGCGGCCGTGACAGATTCTCGTACTGCGGCAACGTCGCCGCCGAGCACGAAATAAGCTTTGCCCATGATGCCATGCCCCGCAACAAATTTTAGAAGGCGAACATCCGCTTTCTTTACCGCAGCATCCGCCGCGTTAAGGCATGCGGATACAATGCGGCTTTCCACAACGCCCAGCGCTTCTCCAGCTGCTGAGGGAGAAGTCTTTTTAAGGCTTTCCACGAGAGCAGGCGAAACCTGGGAAATTACAAAAGAAGCGATTATTCTGCGGTGGCCCAAAGATGCGCTGTCTACCGCTGTCTCAACTGCTTTACGATCCCCTGATACGTAGATTAGAAAACGCCCTCCGCAAATTGTGGACGCCCTCAGCAGTTCCACATTTGCTGACTTGACCATTGCATTGGCTGCTTCCGCTCCCGCCGCAATGCTCTGCATTTCAACCACGCCTAGAGTATCCAATATGACCGCTCCTAAATATTTTTGACGATTTCAACTTCGTCCAATATGCCTATTATGGCTGCATCTACCGGAATATCGCTTGACGAGAGGGCCATGCGCGCAGAACTGCCCGTGACTATGAGAACCTGTTCGCCGATTCCTGCTCCGACGCAATCAGCAGCTACGATGCTTTCCAAGCGGCGGTCATCAGAAGGTTCAACGCGCTGCACAACCATAAGTTTAAGCCCATTGAGCGCATCTTCCTTCTTGGTAGCCCAAACGTTGCCTATGACAATGCCTACGAACATCAGCTCCCCCTAGCTCTGCCTGCGGATGACGACGCCGAGTGCGTCAGCCTTTTCCGCCGCAAGCGGCGTAACAATGGATCTGGCTGGGATATCAAGGTAATGTACGCCGTCAGCTGACGCCTTCTCTATCATGGCAGACGTGATAAGTGCTTCATGCGATTTTGACGTTTCAGGCCGCTTTTCCTGAAATGCCGCGAGGCCGTAACTTCTCAACGTTTTTTCATACGCTGCGTACAGTTTATACAGTGAGTCTGATGCCGTACTTGCATACCGGCGATATTCAAAATCCAGCACGTCCACTCTCTGTCCAGCCAAAAGCAATTGAAGCACCTCGGCAAGGTAAGGATCTCCAGCTCTGCCCGCCGCAAGATCAGCCATGCCCGAACAGGTCAATTCCGGCAGGATAATACACTTTGGTTCGCGCCCAGAACAGCATTCTCCGGAAAAAACAACGTCAATCTCACCGCCCCAATAAGGAGAAAGAAGAATACGCACTTTGTCTTCAAGAGCTTGCTCGCGCGCAGCAAGCACAAGCACGCAGTACTTCTTTTCTTTATTGAGGCGCTTGAGCACTTCCCGAACGACAGATTGGACGATATCTTCAGTGTTCATGACTTGTTCAGGATTTATCTGCCTGGCTTGCGCAGCTGAGCGCTATACCGAGCGGCGTTACTAAAAATGGGTTTGCAGGCTTGCATACCGGAAGCCCGGTTTCTTTTGCAATAACGTTTTCCATATCCTTCAGGCAGCATGTGCCGCCAACAAGATATATGGCAGGCACATCTCTACCCTGTATATGCTTTTTTATGATAGAAGCCATTTTTTCGAGAACAGGTTTGACAACGGGAAAAATCTCTTTCTGTCGGCACGGAGTCTTTTTGATCTTTTCCGCTTCATCAAACGAAATGCCATAATTGCCAGCCAAAACCAGCGACAAGTGAGTTCCACCCGTTGGCTCGTCAGCAACGTAGACGACCTTTCCGTCTTCAAGAACTGACAATCCTGTGGTTCCGCCACCAATATCGACGATTACGCCATTTTCAATGTGAAGCACTGCGTTGGCAGCGGTTGGTTCGTCAAGTATTGACGTTACAGACAACCCAGCACCTTCGACAACATGCCTGTGGGTTGCACACTCCCGCTCACGTGTTCCAGGAGGCACGGCAATGGCGGCAGTGTCAAGTTCGCGCCCCAGTTTTTCTTCTATCTGCCTTACCAGTCGCCTCACAATATTGGTAGCGCCAGTGTAATCAACGACGAGTCCGTCACGTACAACCTGAGCAAATTCAAGGGCGCAGGCAACAGGCTCCAAGTCGGCGTTGACAACAACAACGACAATGTACGCCGTGCCTAGGTCTACTCCTGTATATAGCTTTTCGCCGGGAGCAAGTTCTGCGGGCGTATCTATGCGTGATACAAGTTCGGCAATCTGCTGGTCGACAGAAGAAAAATCCATATTACTTTCTCTTTCTGGCAACAATGGTGCCTGTTACTTTTTTATTCCAGCCAGCGGCATTACCTTCATCGGCATCAATATGCATGGCAAGTTTAAACTTTGGGCTGACGCGTACAAGCGTGTCTTTTAAAACTACAGGGCGTTCAGAATCCAGGCACACATCCACCATGTCACCGTCTGTGACGCCAAAACGAGCTGCATCCTCAGGAGTCATATGAATATGGCGGGAAGCAACAATAACGCCTTCCAGCAATCCGACGTTCTGCGTCTTGGAACTGAGAATAATTCCGGGGGAACCCGCCGTGTCGCCAGACTGGCGGACGGGTGCATCAACGCCTAGGGATCTTGCGTCCGTCTTGGAAATTTCTACCTGTGAGCATCCGCGGGAAGGACCGAGAATGGCGACATTATCCATGACGCCCTTGGGGCCGACTATGCGCACACGTTCATTGCAAAGAAACTGCCCGGGCTGGGACAGATCACGCGCATGGGTCAAAGGTGCGCCAAAAAGAGCTATCGCATCTTTTTCGCTGAGGTGTACATGCCTTGCAGAAAGTTCTACAGGAATAGGCCCATTTTCACAGCCACAGCCGTCATTCTGCGCAGCACATATGTTGGAGCACTGGCGTGACACTTCATCCACAACACAGCGCAAAACTTCACCCAGCATTTTCTTTATTGCTTCTTCATTCATCTCGGCACCTGTCAAGCTTCTTTCCTAAATCAATTATCAGGCGGCCGGGATCCCCCCCGGCCGCATTTTCAACTACGCTTCCTTATGGGGAAGGATAAGCTCGACTTCAGAATGGGGGCGGGGGATGACGTGCACACTGATCAGTTCGCCCACTTTCTGGGCAGCAGCAGAACCGGCATCGGTCGCAGCCTTGACAGCGCCCACATCACCACGAACCATAACGGTGACGAGGCCGCCGCCAACCTGTACGCGGCCAATGAGTGTGACGTTAGCAGCCTTGACCATGGCATCGGCAGCCTCGACGGCGCCGACAAGTCCCTTGGTTTCGATCATACCGAGAGCGTTGGTAGAAGTCATGTCAATCTCCTTAAAGGGGGGTTATGCATTTTTGGAAAGCCGCCGGCAAGCCGGCGGAAACATAGTTACATCATTTTTTTCAATTCGGCGACGATCAATGACGTGAGCGCGTCGATATTGACGTTTGGTTTGCCCTGCCCGCAGCATCCTGATGCTGCAGGAGCCGCAGGAGCTTCGTCAGCGCCAAGCTGGCGAATGCGGCTTTCGCCGATATAATAGGCTACGCGGCGTATATTAAGTAGGTTCATAGGCGTGATGTTGTCGGAAGTTGCACTTCCGCCGACGGCGCCGCAACCAAGCGTAAATGACGGGAACAAAGCGGTAGTCAAACCAACACCGCCATGTGTTGACGGCGAGTTCACAACAATGCGCGACACAGGCTTTTTAAGTCCGAATTCACGGATGACAGCTTCGTTCTTGGAGTGGATGGACAGCGTATGCCCGATACCACAGTTGTGCAACAGATCCTTGCAGAGTTCACAAGCTTCTTCCCAGTTCTCAACAATGTAAAACCCGAGCAGAGCAGTGAGCTTTTCTTTGGAGAATGGAAACTTCTTGCCAACGCCCTTCTCGTCAGAAATTAGCAGCTTGGTGCCTTCTGGGATGGTAATGCCGGCAAGGCGGGCAATAGTCTGAGCATCACGTCCAACGATAGCTGGATTCATGCTGCCGTTACCGCGCTCCATGATGGCCTTGACTTTTGCAAGATTCTCGCCCTCAAGAAAATAACCGCCGTGCGCAATGACGCTGCGCTTAACCTGATCGGCAATGCAGGCTTCAGTTACGATGGACTGCTCAGAAGCGCAGATCGTGCCATTGTCAAAAGTTTTACTGGCAAAGATTTTGGTGACTGCGTCTTCGATATCGGCGCTGCGCTCAATGTACGCAGGCACGTTGCCGGCGCCGACGCCAAGGGCCGGGGTTCCGGAACTGTAGGCAGCCTTCACCATGCCAGGCCCGCCGGTGGCAAGAATGAGGTCGGCTATTTTCATCAGCTCAGCGCTGCCTTCGATCGTTGGAACCGTAATGCTGCTCACGAGATCGGTGCTCACACCACAGGAGAGCAGAGCGTCCTTGATGATCTCAACCGTGCGGGCAATGCACTTCGTCGCCGCAGGATGTGGAGTGAAAACGATTGCGTTGCCTGACTTTAGCGCAATCAAAGACTTATAGATGACTGTGGAAGTAGGGTTCGTTGAAGGCACGACGCCGGCGATAACGCCCACGGGCACGGCAATGTCGGTGATCTTATTGACGGGGTCTTCTCTAAGAACGCCGATGGTCTTCATGTCTTTGATGGCGGCATACACACCCTTGCTGGCAAGAAGGTTTTTAATCTTCTTGTCCTGGGTCTTGCCATAGCCGGTTTCTTCATGGGCCATGCGGGCGAGCGCTTCCGCCTGGACGGCGGTAGCCTCTGAGATGGCCTTGACCACGGCGTCAACGCGCTCCTGTCCGAGCTGGCAGTATTCCGCCTGGGCAACGCGTGCGGCGCGCACCAGCGAACGTGCTTCCTGCACGGACAACAAATCCTTGTCTACCATATGACTACTCCTCTATGTTCCTGAGCGCCTGTGTAAGGGCGGCGATCAAGGTTCTTCTGTCTGCGGCTGTTATGGCTTCTTCTGAAAGGTCAAGCCCTTCCATATCGCGCGCGGTCTGGCGCAGCTTGGCAAGACTCATGTTTTTCAGTCTTGCCGGAGTGATGGACGGAGATACCTGGACAGGTTCTGCAGGCATTTGAGCTCTGCTCTCCGACGTCATGGGTGCTGTCACCGTCGCTTTCTGCTCCGGGGCAGCCTCCCCGGAAGTTTCCTCATTTTTGTCAGGACCAGGTTCAGGATCCTTCGGTACAGGAGGCGTGCCCGGGTCAAAAGGCGCACCAGGCTCTAGCAGAAGGATTTTTTCCAGTTCAAGGTCTGGTCTGGGTATGACATGCGCAGAAATCAGCACCGTACCTCCAATGTGCTTGACACGCTCGGCAGCTGCCTGCACAGAAGCCTGCACGGCCGAGACCTCACCGGCTACCGTTATGGTAACAAGGCCAGCATCGGCGCCATTGCGCTCAAGCAGCGTGACATCTGCACTTTTGAGCATGACGTCAGCCGCCTCTATGGCCCCGACAAGGCCGTATGTTTCTACCAATCCGAGAGCCAGCATAAGCAACTCCTCTTCTAGTGCCGGATCACTGTCACTGGGATGCCGTGTTTTTTAACGTATCCCTCGACTCTGGCAAGATCCGCATCGTCCAGCCTGGGATCGCCCTCAAGGGGATACTTGAGGTCAAGCTGGGCATACTTGTTTACGCCCATTTTATGATAGGGCAGCAAATCTATTCCCTTGAAATTCCGGTGAGCCTTGTAAGGCCACAAAAAGCGCACCACCGCTTCAAATTCAGACTCACTGTCATTAAGATCCTTCAGAAGCGGCATGCGCACTCTAACATTGTATCCATTCTCCAAGAGCCATCGGACGTTTTCAAGAATGGACTCATTGTGAACGCCTGTCAACCGGTAATGTCCGTCGGAATCCATCAATTTTATGTCAAACAAAAACAGATCGACGACATCAGCCACTTTTCTAATTGTTTCTGCACGGGCGTATCCGCATGTTTCAATGGCTGTGTTCAGTCCCCGCTGCTTGCATGCGCCAAGCAAGTTTATCGCAGCCTCAGGCTGCATGAGAACTTCGCCCCCCCCTAGGGTTACTCCCCCCTGCGAACTCTGGTAAAACGGCATGTCCTCTTCTATGATCGCCATGATGTCGGAGATTGTCTTGTATTCGCCAGAGATGCTTAAGGCTCCCTTTGGACATGTTTCTTCGCAGCGGCGACATCCCACACATTCTGAATTGCGCGTTACCACATGCTTTGATGCGTCGATACTATGCAGTCCTGACGGGCAAACCGGCACGCATGCGCCGCAATTCACGCAGCGATCCTTTTTGAAAAGGATCTGAAAGCAACGCAGCTGCCCTTCAGGATTTGAACACCACAGGCAGCGAAGCGGACATCCCTTGAAAAATACGAGAGTGCGCACGCCAGGCCCATCATACAGATTATACTTCTGTATGTTAAAAATCAGTGCCTTGCGCTCAAGGGATGGGTCCGCCTTGCAAATCATATATGGATCCTTCTTCTCAAAAACTGCCGCTATCCGACGGAACGAAGTACCGTGCGGCTGATGATTTCATCTTGGACATCCTTGCACAACTCTACGAAGAATGCGCTGTAGCCGGCCACGCGCACGACCAGATCACGATAGCTGTCAGGAGTCTTCTGCGCTTCAAGAAGCGTATCGTTGTTCAGGTAATTGAACTGCATTTCTCCATTGCCAAGAATGCTGGCCGTGCGTATCAGGGTGACGATGCCGTTTTCGCCTTCAGGCGTATCAAGGAGTCCGCTCATCAGCTTGAAGTTATGCACCAGGCCGATATTCATATTGTCGTTAGACATTTTTGAAACGCTCTTGATAATGGCCGTCGGTCCCTTGTAATCGGCACCCTGCGTAGGGCTTATACCGTCGGAAAGAGGCTTCCAAGCGTTACGGCCGTTTGCAGATGCACCGGTCATCATGCCAAACGGAGTATTGTTCGAGATGGAAAGAGTGCCATGGCTCATGATGGAATACAGTGTTCTGTACTTGCGGTGTTCCGTTTCTGTAAACTCAATGAGATCAGATGCAATGAGGTCGGCATAATCGTCATCGTTGCCATATTTCGGTGCGGCAAGGCAGTCTGCCTTAATCTGATCGAAGCCGACGAAGTCCGCCTTAAGCGCTTCATTAAGCTGGGCCAGCGTATATTTTTTGTCATCATAGACGAGCTTTTTGATGGCTGCCATAGAGTCTGTATAAGTGGCGAGTCCGCTCCATACCACGCCAGGCCCGAAGTTATACATGGCGCCGCCAGAGGCAACATCCCTGCCCTTCTCCATGCAGCCCTCATACATCAGTGACATGAGTGGCTTGGGCGCAAGCTCGCGATGGACGCGCTGTGAAATTACCGTGGCTGTGGCAGTCCATTTTGTAATATAGCGTATCTGCTCCTTGACAGCCTCTTCAAATTTTTCCCAGGTGTCGTACTGGCTGATGTCGCCGAGATCCGGAGTAACGCGCTTGCCGTACCAAAGCGGCACACCGCGGTTCAGGACAAGCTCAATACAGATCGGCCATTGCGTATATGCCGTTGAGGTCCATTGATACAGGCGACCGGCCTTTTGCGGCTCAACGCACCCCATAAGGCAGTAGTCGCGCGCGTCCTCCATGGACACCCCTTTCGCAAGCATCATCTTGATATGCGTATCGTCAAAGTGAACGGCCGGAAATCCCATGCCGGATCTGATGACATCAACTATCTTATGCAGGTATTTCTCTGGTGACTTGTTGTGAACGCGGGTCGCCAGCGAAGGCTGATAGATACGCACATGGCGCACCGCATCCATAAGCAGATAGGTAAGGTCGTTTGTGGCGTCGCGCCCGGTGCGGGTAAGCCCGCCGACGCACATGTTAACAAAGGGCTGGTAGCCGGCAAAAAACTTTGAACTGCCCTCGCTGGTAACCCACATCATTTCAGACATTTTGATGAGCATGCAGCCGGCAAGATCAAACGCTTCATATTCAGTCATGCGGCCTGATTCGAGATCAGCCTTGAAGAAAGGATACATGTACTGATCAACGCGCCCGATGGACATGCCCGTCTGGTTTTCTTCAACCACAAGCAGGGACTCTACCGTCCACACGGCCTGAATGGCTTCCCAAAATGTTGAAGGAGCATGAGCAGGAACGCGGGCGTTGACTTCCGCAATTTTTAGAAGCTCTTTTTTACGTGCGGTATCAGTTTCGGCAGCTGCAAGCTGAGTTGCGTATTCAGAAAGCCTGTGCGCGTAGATCATCACTCCTTCGGTGGTATCAATAATGGACTTGTAAAAATAAATCTTGTCCAAGTCTTCTGGGTTCTGGTAGCTCAGCTTTTCAAGGTGTTCTCTGGCTTCGTTCTGTATATCGAGCATGCCCTTCTTCATGAGAATGACGTCATAGCCAGGATTGGAATCTCCCCCGCCGTTCAGGGCGTGATAGGAGCAGTCAGAGACAAAAGATTCGCCGGAAAGCTCCCAAAGACCGGCCTCGCGGTACTGCGCCTCGCAGTATTCGTCCACGGACTTGCCTTCCCAATAAGGAAAAATAACTTCACGCAAAACTTTTTTGTCTTCTTCGGAAACAAAAAAAGGATCCTGCGGACGCGAGCCGATGGTATCGAGCTCATCACGAAGCCAGCGCCATGAAAGGTCAGGAGAAAAAGCCCCGGCCCTCGGAGCTCCGCATGGAGACCCAACAATGAGCTCGTCTTTCTGAATTACAAGGGGAGCTGTTTCGCAGCAGCGGCGAAAGGCCTTTGCCCGCAGTTCAATCTTGGGCATTCCTGGATGAGCCTTGTCAATCTCAGTAATGATTTTTGCACGGTGTATAGTAATGCTGGGCACCTGCTTAAGATAGTTTTCTTTCAGGCGCTTATGCCGTTCTGTAGGGCCATCTGGAATACCCGCCCCCGTCTCTGCAGAGTTTTGTTTTTTAGGCATGTCCAAAGGAACGTTCTTAACCGTGCTGCGCAAGAGATCTTCGGAAACTCCGGCGAAGACTTTACGGAGGGATTCCCGTTCTGAAGGAGTCAGGGTTTTGGCAGCCTCGGCGATTTTGCTGGAAAATTCATGAAGATCCACTATACTTCTCCGTGTTAAAAGTCATTGTTTATCAATGGAGATCCTGCAGTCCGCGTATGGTTTCGCGGAGAGCGTGTTTCAATGCTTCAAATTCGTCCTGTTTTTCATGGGATGCCGACAGTTCGTTGGCCTTGGCCACAGTATCCGTGCATTTCCCGGCCCCAATGCAACGCAAAAAATCTTCTGCACTGCGCTCCGGATAGCCGATGCGCCTGACATACACAAGATTGTCAGGAGAAAGGTTGTCAGAAGTAATTCCAAGTCCTGTGCTGCTGCCCAGCGTCATGGCAGGAAAAAGCCCAGATGTGGCGCCCATTCCTCCAAGACTGGCGGGTGAATTGACCAGCATCCGGGCAACAGGTTTTTTTAGAGCGAACTGCCGAACGACGTCGCTGTCTTTTGAATGTATGGACAGAGAATGCCCGGTGCGCCCGCGCAGGAGAAGTTCAATGCACTTTTCACATGCATGACGCCAATCATCTTCCACGTACCAAGGCAATATGGGAGCAAGAAGTTCGCGATTGTATGCGTCTGTTTCAGAAACAAAACGCCTGTCTGCAATGAGAACGGTGGCTCCCGGCGCTTTAAAACCGGCCCGTTCCGCCACTGTCGGTGCGTCCACGCCTACAAGATCACGGCGATGCCGCCCATCCGGCTGAAAAAGCATTGCGGCAAGAGCGGCAGATTCCTTCTCTGTCATGAAATAGGCGCCGCACTGCCGAAAGGCAAGCCTGGCCTCGTTTTCTATGACGGCATCGACAACGACGCATTGTTCAGCCGAAGGCGAAGTCCCGCAGTCAAAGGCCTTGCTGACAACAATATCTTCAGCTGCAGCCCTTATGTCAGCACTGCGCTCAATAAAGGCAGGACCATTGCCCGTGCCGCCATAGATCATGGGCTTACCGCTCTGCCTGCACACGTCAAGCAGTCGCTCTACGCCGGAATTCACAACAAGTCTGATGTCTGGATGACCCAAAAGCTCCGCAACTCCCTGCCTGGCGGGAATGGGGAGATATGCGAGCGAGTTCTCCGGAAGTCCAGCTGCAAGGCCGGCCTCAATGGCGATATCCAACGTCTTTGCCATTGCCCGGGCAGCTCGCGGATGCAAGCAGAAGACGACGGCATTACCGGACTTTACCGCCAGCAACGCAGTGGATGCAGCCGTTGAAACAGGATCAATGGACGGGCAAAGTGCCGCTACCGGGCCCCGCGGAACCCCCACTTCAAGTATATTGCCGATGGCATCTTCTTTTAATGCCCCAACGCATTTCTTGCCGTCCAGAACACGGCTGAGCGCACGGCAGACAAAAAGGAGCTTTATTTCCTTGTCACGGAGATTGCCGTAACCAGTTTCTTCGTATGCGAGCAGCGCCAGTTCGCGAGCATGGTTTTCCAGTGCAGAAGCAATGCGTCCGACCACTCCATCAAGAAAATCCTGCGGAAGCTCTGCAAGCCTCTTCTGGGCAACACCGGCATTTTCGGCAAGAATTCTCGCCTGCTGCATGGAAAGGAGGTCATTATCGGCAATCATCGCTGTTTCCTGTTAAGCCAGCAGATTTTCGAGGTTGTAGCGCCTGGTCATTTTAACCAGGTCAGGATGAGGCGTTGCAATCACGCAGGAGCTGTAGACCGATGCGTCCATTGCCTGTACTGCTTTGACTCCGGCTTCCACAGCGGTTTTGCACGCGGCCACATCGCCTTGCGTAAGCACAGAAATATACCCGGAAGCCACGTTTTCGTATCCGATGATTTCAACGTCGGCTGCCTTTGCCATGGCGTCGGCAGCCTCCAGCACGTACACTATGCCGAACGTTTCGATAAGCGCAAGGGATCTCAGCCGAGGCTCAACAGGCTCATCCAGCACGCTGTGAACTCTGGCAATCTCTCCAACTCCCCGGACCGGCCTTGGCATGACGTTAAAAGCCGTGAGCTTGCCGATGGAAGACGCCGCAGCCTTCCCGGCCGCAACAGAGGCCCGGACGGCGGCCACGTCGCCCTTGACCATGATGGTTACCAGAGTGGATCCAACGTTTTCGTATGAAAAAAGCTGAACATCCGCTGCTTTCAGCATGGCATCTGCGCCATAAATTGCGGGAACCATGCCCAGCGTTTCAATA
>JAGAZG010000040.1 GCA_017940105.1 Mailhella sp.
GACTGTGGCTGCCGGCTGACAAACAGAAAATCGCTCCTTTTGAACAGGCACTGAAAGAGGAACGTGAAAAACGCGAGCAGCGCAATCTGCTTATGACAGAAAAACTGCGTGAGCTGGGCATTGACATTAAGTACGAGGAAGTCACCAGAATAGCTGGCAACGCCGTTGTCGGACGCCCCCATTTTGCTCAGCTGCTGAAAGAAAAGCGCGTCATTTCTCAGGAAAAAGAAGCGTTTTACAGATACATAGGCAAAGATTGCCCTGCCTACGTTGAGCGCCGTCAGATTTTGCCGGAGCAGGGTGTTGAAATATTAAAAAAATCGGGAGCTGTCATTGCGTTTGCTCATCCAGGCCAGCTTAAAGACTGTTCGCCTGAAGAATTTGAAAAGCTTGTGGCAAGATTGAAAGAATGCGGGCTGGATGCACTTGAAGTTTACCACAGCTCCCATACGGCAGCAAATGTACGCTATTTGAAGGAAACAGCAAAAAAATATGGGCTGGCTGTAACGGGCGGATCAGATTTTCATGGCGCGCATAAGCCCAATATCCGGCTTGGGCATGTTTTGAGCGGATCCATAAAAGAGAACCGCATAGGTTATGACATTTATGCCAGGCTGAACGAATACCGCCTTCAGCGGTGAACTGCCTGGCATGCATCAGCAACCATGAAACTGAGTTAAAGCTCCCATGCCTGTCCAAGATCACCAGCAATAACCGTTGGCTGCAGCGCTTCTTTTTGTACATCTTCAAGCGTTGCTTCTCCGCTGAGAACAAGAATGAAATCGATGCCGGCATTCTCTGCAAGCTTTTTGTCCGTGCTTAATCTGTCGCCGGCCATGACCATTTCTGATTTTGGATACTTTTGAAGCAAAGGTTTAAGAATGTTTGGATCAGGCTTGCCAAAAATATATTGCGGGCTCCTGCCCGTGGCAACTTTATAAAGTGCCAGCATGCTTCCTGCATCGGGCAGCGGACCTTCATGCGAAGGACAGACCTTGTCTGGATGCGTGGCTAAAAAAAGCACTTCTGGATGATTTTCCAAAAGCAAAGCGGAACGGGCGAGCTTTTGATAGGTCAATTCGGTATCATAGGCCAGTATGACAGCCTGGGCGCCTTCTTCCTGCTGCCGGAGCTCTGGCATGCGCCGGGCAAGGTCAGAGCAGAAATCATGATTGCCTACAACATACGCGGTGCGGATGCTTTCTTTTTTTAAAAAATCAGTCAAAGGCATCACGGGCGTTAAAATCCTGCTTAAATCCGCCATGATGCCCATTCTGTTTAATTTGTTTACATAGGTTTCGGGCGATTTTGAAGTGTTGTTGCTGAGAAAGTAAAAGTCAAGCGCATCCCACCACTTTTTTATAAAATCAACGGCTCCGTCAATGGGAATGTCGCCCAGGTAGACGGTTCCATCCATGTCAAGAACCACGCAGCGCTTTTCAGAAATTTTCATTAGTCTTCACACTCCATTTGCATAAGGCTTTCTTCGGCATAGTACGTTCATTCAAACTGGCTTGCAAGCGTATAAAAAATTTTTACAACATGTTATAATTATTATTTTTTATGCTGCTTGACGAGGTACAGCATAAAAGTTAAATTGCCGCAGTGGGCGTACTGTCCATAAAGTTTTACCGTTTGCATAGAAAAACTCATGGAGGCGGACGTGGATCACGCAACTGTTGTCATCATAGGCGGAGGAGCGACAGGCATCGGCATCCTCAGGGATTTAAGCATGCGCGGGATTCAGGCTGTTCTTCTTGAACAGGGCTGCATAGCCGCCGGAGCAAGCTCGCGCTATCATGGCTTACTGCACAGCGGAGCAAGATACGCTGTTAAAGATAACGATGCGGCCAGGGAATGCATCGAAGAAAACATGGTGCTTCGCCGCATAGGCAGCCAGTGCGTTGAGGTTTCCGAAGGTTTTTTTGTCCTTACCGACCAAGACGATCCTGCCTTTGAACGTCCGTGGGTTGAAGCCTGTGCAAAAGCCGGCATAAAGACAGAACAGATTGATGTAAAAGAGGCTCTCAGGCTTGAACCGAATCTGTCCCGCTCCGTCAAAGCCGTGTACCGCGTGCCTGATTCCAGCGTCGATGGTTTCCGCCTGATTTGGCACAATGCTCTTTCCGCCAGGCGCTATGGTGGGGAAATGCTGACGCATCACCAGGTTTTTGCCATTGAGCAAGAGGGCGGCCGGGTAAAAGGCGTGCATGTGCTCAACACCGTAACTGGCCAAAAAAGCTATATTTCATGCAATCTGCTCGTCAATGCTGCCGGTTCATGGAGCGGCAACGTCGCAAAAATGGTGGGACTTGACGTGGCGGTTCAGCCAGACCGCGGCACCCTTGTCGCTTTCAATCACCGGTTTACCTCCAGGATCCTCAACAGGCTGCACAAGAGTTCAGACGGAGACATTTTTGTGCCTCATGGATCGATAACAATATTGGGAACGACGTCTTTCCACGCAGACCGGCCCGATGCTCATGATGTCCCGACAGAAGACATTCTCAAGCTTCTTGATATCGGCGAAGCACTAATTCCAGATATACGGACCTACAGAATTTTGCGTGCCTTTGCCGGAACGCGTCCCTTATACGCTGGCAAGTCAGGAGGACAGGGTAGGGAAGTGAGCCGTGGTTTTCATATAGCTGACCATCAGGAAGACGGGCTTGAAGGCATGGTGTCCATATTTGGCGGAAAGTTCACTACGTACAGGCTCATGGCTGAAAAACTTTCTGACCTTGTCTGCAAGAAGCTTGGGGTGCATGCGGCTTGCAGAACGGCAGAGGAGCCTCTCATCGAAGAACCTTCTGCCGAACTTCTTGAAAAGGCGAAAAAGTATTTTCCCGTTCACGGGGTTACGCTTGCGGCAAACAGGCTTGGCGCGGCCTTTCCCATTGTCGTTGAAAAAGCGGCCGCTCTGTCATCTAACCCGCTGCTCTGCGAATGCGAGATGGTTTCACGCGCTGAAATAGAATATGTGGCTTCTGATCCGTCGACCACATCCATGAATGACATCAGAATCCGAACCAGAATG
Source organism: Mailhella sp. (assembly GCA_017940105.1). Taxonomy (GTDB): domain Bacteria; phylum Desulfobacterota; class Desulfovibrionia; order Desulfovibrionales; family Desulfovibrionaceae; genus Mailhella. Next base: position 3,038 of record JAGAZG010000040.1, read on the forward strand.
GGGATGGGCACCTGCCAGGGCACATTCTGCTCCCTGCGCACCATCGGCGCGCTTTCTGAATGCAGAATACCGTTTCCAACCCCTCCGACCGAGAGCCTGCATCATTTCCTTCAGGAACGCTGGAAGGGGCTGCGCCCGGCTATCTGGGGAATTCAGGCAAAAGAGATGGAGCTTGGCCGCTCCGTATATGCTGCCACTTTAAATATTGACGGGGCGCTCAATGAGCAAAAAAACTGATATAATCGTGGTTGGTTCCGGTCTTGCCGGACTGACAGCTGCATTATCGGCCAGGGCATCCGGCAGGCAAGTGCTGCTCATCACGCATGGCGTAGGCTCCCTTGCAGTCAGCAGCGGCTGCATTGACGTGCTGGGCTACCATAACGGCTGTCCCGTTCAGGATCCAATTGCTGACCTGCCACAGCTTAATCCGGAACATCCATACAGCCTTGCCGGGGCTGAACGGGTTGAAAAGGCCATTGACTGGCTTCAGTCTCTTTGCCTTGCCGGCGGACTGAACATGCAAAAGAATCTTTCTCGCCGCAATCATGAGCTCATTACCGTGATGGGGACATTAAAGCCCAGCTACCTTTGTCCGGAAAGCTTCTGCACTGAATGCTTTGCCAAAGCCCGTCGAGCCGCAGTCGTTTCCTTTGAAAACATGAAGGACGTGCATCCGTTGCTCATCATTGACCAGTTGCACCGCTATGCGCGTTTTGCCGACATGGAATTTATGGAAGCCATGCTTCCTTGCCCCATTGACCAAAGCCACAGAAACGTCACTCCGCTGGATGTCGCCAGGTTCGTCGATACGCCCGAAGGCCTTGAATGGCTGCGCCTCAGCCTTGAACCCTATGCAAAACTTTACCCGATTCTGCTTATGCCGCCTGTTCTTGGCGTGAAAAACAGCCAGAAGGTGTGGGGGACGCTTTGCGATGTTTTAAAAGTCCGCATTGTCGAAATGGTTTCCATACCGCCTGGCGTAGCGGGGCTCAGGCTGCGCGAAGTGCTCAGGAACGCGTTGAATGAAGCCGGAATCACCATGATCGAAAACGCTCTTGCCGTCCGTGCTGTTGCGGACGACAAAAAATGCCTTTCAGTCGTGACATCAGGCGCCGGCGGCGAACACAGCTGGGAAGCCAGCCAGTTTATTATTGCCACCGGGGGCATTCTGGGCGGCGGAGTAGCCACGTCTCCAGGAAAAGCCTGGGAAACAATTTTCAATATCCCGATCAAGGCTCCTGAAAATCCTCAGGAATGGTCGTCTACCGAAATATTCGGCAGGAGTTTCTTTTCGCAAATGGGTGTCAGGGTAAACGCTGATCTCAAAGCCATAGACGATTCTGGCGCCGTTCTGTATGAAAACGTGCGTTTTGCAGGCAGAACGATAGGCGGCTATGACTATGCGTCAGAAAAAAGCGGGCATGGGACCGCGCTTGTCACAGGCATGCTTGCGGGCGAGCTAGCAGGTAAGGAGTAATGCGCAATGTTGTCAAAGACCGATACTGATAAATGTGTTGCCTGTTCCACATGCGTGGTGCAATGCCCGGTTGCAGAAGTGACAACCAAATTTCTCGGTCCCAGAATGCTTGGACCGGCTTCTGAACGGTTTCGCCTTCTGAACGATGGCGAAGACAGTTCACTGACATACTGCGCAAACTGCAAAAACTGCGATATTTCGTGCCCGCAGGGCGTTGGCGTTTCAAATATCAACATGCTTGCCAGAGCGGCGTACGCCAAAAAGCACAGGCCGTCGTTCAGGGACTGGATTCTCGCCCACGGCGAGCTGGAATCCAGGCTGGCAGGCATCTTTCCGGCTGCTCTTGCCAATTTTGGCATGGCGAATCCCATAAGCAAATGCATCCTTGATAAAATTGGCATCAGCAAAAAGGCTGATCTGCCAAGGTTTGCCTCAAAGCAGCTTGCCGCAGCTTTTAAAGCATATAAGCAGCCAGAACAGTTAAGTAAGAAGGTTGTTTTTTTTCCTGGCTGCTTCATTAAAGCATACGCGCCGCAAACAGGCATGGATTTTGTCTGGCTGTTGAACAAGGCAGGCTACAGGGTTGAGCTGCCAGACGCGTTCTGCTGCTGCGGAACGCCGCTTTATACCAATGGCTTTGCAGACGATGCACGAAAGAACGCCGAGAAAAACCTGGCTGAAATGCGCAAATGGAAGGAGCAGGGCATAAAGGTTCTTGCGCTTTGTCCAAGTTGCGAACTCATGTTTAAAGAAGAACTGCCGGTTTTCTTTCCTGATCTTGCGCACGATGGCGCTTCTTATCTGGAAAACGGCGAAGAGTTTGTTCTTGGCTGCATTTCACGGGGGGAGCTTGTTATTGACGCCCCAGGCAATGCCATGAAAGATAAAAAAATCATATACCACGCCCCATGCCATTTAAGGGCTCTTGGATCCGGCATGCCTGGGTTGGATATGCTTGGCAGCATACCCGGGCTTAAAGTTTCAAGCGCCAGTGCAGGATGCTGCGGCATATCAGGAAGCTATGGTTTTAAAAAAGAAAAATACGATATTTCAATGGCCATAGGCAGCAAATTGTTCCAGTCCATTAAAAACTCAAACGCAGATCTTGCCGCGACGGAATGCGGCACATGCAAGGTGCAGATCATGCATGGCACGGCCATGCCTTGCGAACATCCCGTGAGCATTTTAAAGCATTATCTGGAAAAAGAGCAACAGTGAAAATATGCATACCAGGGCAAAGCTTGCCTTGGCTGAACGCGTCATAACGCCAGCTACAGGCATTTATACCTGTGTATCATTATAAAAGTTTACATAATTTACATTATGGGACATTTTTTAGCGCGTGCGATATATCATCTTAAATAAAGAAGTCGTCTGTGCATGGTTTATTGTAAACTTATTTTTATTTAAATTTTGGTTGACAATTGTGCTCTGCCTCATCTACAAATCGCTGGTTGCGTTATCTGAGTTCACAGTAAATTTCAAGGAGTTTATACATGGACCAATCTCTTCAAAAGGTTAAGCAACTCGCCGAACTTGCAGAATTTGCCGCCTTGATTGCCGTATGCAGCATCTTTGTCATACCCATTGGTCCCGTACCCATTACGCTCCAGACTATGGTCATAGCGCTTACCGGCATGTTTTTAGGTGTTAAACGCGGCATGCTTGCCGTAATGCTTTATATATTTGCCGGCTGCCTCGGCATGCCTGTTTTTGCCGGCGGTAAAGCCGGGATCGGCGTTTTGCTCGGACCAACCGGTGGTTATCTCTTAGGATTCATTGCCAAAGCAGGCATTTGCGGTCTTGTCAGCGCCAACCAGCGTACCTGGCATATAATTATACTTTTGCTGATCGGTCTTGTTGTTGCTCATGCAGCCGGCATAATCGGTCTTTGCCTGAGCCTTGGCCGCACACCATACCAGGCTATGCTTATCGACGCGGCCTTTATCCCGGGCGATCTTTTAAAAACAGCCGCAGCCTTTTTGCTGTGGCGCGTCATAACAAAATGCAGGAACAAGCATGCTTGAAGCGCAACATCTCAGCTTTATTCATCCGGGTTCAAATGAGCCGGTTCTCAATGACGTGACATTCCATATTAAGGCAGGCTCCACAACGCTTATCTGCGGTGGGAACGGCGCCGGCAAATCCACGCTTCTGCGCCTTATTGCTGGATTGCTCAGGCCTTCATCCGGAAGCATTGCCTTTGCAGACCCTGCATTTGGCACAAACTCGCAGCATGGAGGCTGCTCTCTGCTGATGCAGGAAGCTGATTACCAGATACTTGGGTCTACGGTGCTTGAAGATATGCTGCTCCCATGGGCAAAGCCTTCCGGCGAACTCATGGAAAAAGCCAGAAAGCTTGCTGAAATTGCCGGGCTTGAAGGCTGCCTGAACACGCCGCCATCGCAACTCTCATACGGTCAAAAGCGCAGGTTATGCATTGCGTCGGCCATGATGGCCGACCCAGAACTACTGCTGATGGATGAACCCAGCACTGGACTGGACTATGCCGGATGCAATCTCCTGGCAGAAACCATATCAGCGCTGCGCGAAAAAGGCATGACGATCATGCTTGCCACGCACGATCCTGCGCTTTTCATGCCGATTCTTGATGAAAATGACAATGTCATGATTCTATCCCAGGGGCATCTTTGCGGTTTTTTTTCAAAAAGCAACGCCGTATATGCCATTAATAAACATCCGGAATGGAATGTGCGCCCATGCCTTTAGCCAGCAGATTCTCCATCAAAATAGACGCGCGTGCATTGCTTCCGCTGGCAATTGCCACAGGCGCATGCCTTTGGCGCATGCCCTTTTGCGGATCAGCCATGCTGTTCATTTTTTTTTCGCTGCTCCTTGTTTGCGGCATCGGCCTTTCGTCTTTATGCAGGCAGATCGTCAAGTGGTTGCCGCTTGCGCTTTACTGGGGCGTCATGAACGGCTTGAGCGTATTCGTCACAGAATACTCACTGGATAGAGCCGCCCTTTCATGCGCTTCAGCCTGCGGAAGGATCGCGCTTGTTTTCATGCTTGGAGGCGTCCTCTGCGTGTTTTTCACCGCTGTTCAGCTTGCGCGCGCTGCAGAATGGTACGTCCGCCCTGTCTTGCCTAAAACCAGCTGGCGCATCGGGCTGGCCCTTGCAATGATGCTGAGCATTATCCCTGAAATGGGCAGGATGCTTTCACATGCCCGAGAATCTGCCAGGCTCAGGCTGCGCAGCCGTTCGTTGCTGCAAAAAACAGCTTGCATCGCTAAACTATGCCTTCAGTCTGTATCTGAGCGGGCTGATTCCATGGCGTTTTCAGTCGCGGCGCGACGGCTGGACAGGCCTGAACCCTGGCAGGACAGGTCACCTGTCCCCCTGTTCCACTGGCTGATTTCAATTTGTCTGGGCGCAATTGAAGGGCTGCTCTTTCTGCTTTAATGTCATGCCTCGGCATCGCGAACCAAATTAAATTTAGGCTTGAAATCTGTTTATCCGGCTGGTACACAAGAGCAACATGTGAGGTATACCATGGATAAAAAAACACCGCTTTATGATGTGCATGTTGCTGAAGGTGGAAAAATCGTCCCCTTCGGCGGCTATCTGCTGCCTGTTCAGTATGCGACCGGCGTCATAAAAGAACATATGGCTGTGCGTACGGCAGCCGGCTTGTTTGACGTGTCGCATATGGGTGAATTTGTTTTCACGGGGCCTGGAGCCCTGGCCACGCTTAATCATCTTCTTACCAACGACTTTACCGTCATGGAAGAAGGCCGCGTCCGCTACAGTGCCATGTGCTATGACAATGGAGGAACCGTTGACGACCTCGTCGTCTACAAATTTGGCGAAGAAGATTATCTAGTCGTGGTCAATGCTGCCAACCGAGATAAAGACTGGGCTCATATGTCGGCCAACCTACTGCACGGCACCGATGCCAAAGACATCTCTGATTCTGTCGCCGAGCTTGCCCTGCAAGGTCCAAAATCTCCTGCCATCATGCAAAAACTGCTGCCGGACTCTTTAATTCCAAAAAAATATTACTCAGCCATCCGGCATGCCGCAATTGACGGCATGGACTGCATGGTCTCCAGAACCGGCTATACAGGTGAGCTGGGCTATGAAATCTATACGGATGCCAAAAACGCTGAAAAGCTCTGGCGCACGTTGCGCGATGCAGGCGCTGAATACGGCCTCATACCCTGCGGACTCGGCGCGCGCGATACCCTGAGGCTGGAAGCTTCCATGCCGCTTTACGGGCATGAACTTTCTGAGAACATCACTCCGCTTGAATGCGGACTTCAATTTGCCGTCAAGCTGGATAAGCCCGAATTCATTGGCAAGGAAGCCTTGCTGAAGCAAGGCGATCCGCAGCGCGTGCGCGTCGGGATAGAAATGAAAGGCCGCGGCATAGCCAGGGAACATCAGCCTGTTTTTGCCGGAGACAGGCAGATTGGCCAGACCACGTCCGGCACGCATGCTCCCTTGCTTGGCAAAGCCATTGCCATGGCTCTTGTCGACGCCGGCCACAGCGCCCCCGGCACCCCGGTTGACGTAGAAATACGCGGCAAGCGCATTGCTGCCGAAATTGTCCCCATGCCTTTTTACAAGCGTTCATAAACATAACAAATACGAGGTTACGCACATGTCCAGCATTCCTTCTGAACTCAGATACTCTGCAACTCATGAATGGATAAAAGAAGAAGGCGGTCTAGTCGCTGTGGGCCTGACCGATTTTGCCCAAAGCGAATTGGGCGATATTGTTTTTGTCGAACTGCCTGAAGTCGGCGATGCCGTGACCGCAGGCTCATCCTTTGCCAATGTTGAATCTGTCAAGGCCGTTTCCGAAGTGTACAGTCCCCTCACCGGCGTTGTGGCCGAGGTAAACCAGGCTCTCGTCGACGATCCTGCCCTCATTAATGGCTCC
>JAGAZG010000041.1 GCA_017940105.1 Mailhella sp.
CCCATTTGTGCTCCGATGGCAGCACCATAGCCGAAGCCCATGGTTCCCAAACCGCCGCTTGTGATAAAATGCCTGGGCTTAAGATGTCTGACATATTGCGCTGCCCACATCTGATGCTGTCCGACATCGGTGACTACAATTGCGTCATCTCCCGTCATATCGCAAATCTTGCGGATTACCTGATGCGGCTTTAGAGAAGTTTCGCTGTCATCAGGATAATAATCTTCTTCTTTCAGCTTCATGATGGCATCAAGCCATGGCTGGTGGACAGACGTATTGATTTTGGGCAGAAGTGCCTGAATTATATCCTTGACGTCTCCCATCAGGCTGACATCAACAAGGACATTCTTATTAACCTCGCTCGGATCAATATCTATCTGTATCAGCTTTGCGCGGCGGCCAAATTCATCGGGGGCAAGCGCAACGCGATCACTAAAGCGCGTGCCCACCGCGATCATGACATCAGCCTGATCGAAAGCAACATTGCTGGTACGGCAGCCGTGCATACCCACCATGCCGAGACAAAGAGGATCTTCGCTGCTGACGACACCGGCGGCCATAAGCGAATATGCACCTGGAATGCATGCCTTATGCATAAGGCGGGAAAGAAGATCGCCGGCGCCAGACGCGACTACGCCGCCACCGTAATACACTACGGGACGTTCTGCCGCATTGATGATCTCTGCAGCCTGATCGATTGCCGAACCATCAATGACGGTACGGTATTCGTCCCTGGCAGGCGCAGCGGGGGAAAAACTGCATGATGCGGCAGTTACATCCTTTGGAATGTCGACGAGCACAGGACCTTTGCGTCCGGTCTGCGCAATGCGAAAAGCCTCACGAAGGATGTCAGCCAGGTTTTCGACCTTATCCACCACGAAATTATGCTTGGTGATCGGCATGGTGATACCTGCGATGTACACCTCCTGGAAGCTGTCCTGCCCCATCAGAGAATTAGGTACATTACCAGTGACCGCCACCATGGGAATGCTGTCCATATAGGCAGTGGCAATTCCTGTCACCAGGTTGGTTGCACCAGGACCGCTGGTAGCCAGTACTACGCCCGTGCGGCCGGTAGCACGCGCATATCCGTCAGCCGCATGTGCTGCGCCCTGTTCATGGGCAGTTATAATGTGCCTGATGCGGTCCTGATACTTATAAAGGGCGTCGTACAAATTAAGCACAGCCCCGCCCGGATAGCCAAAAAGAGTGTCAACTCCCTGCTCAACCAGGACTTCGCAAAAAATTTCCGAACCGGTCAAAGTCATATGTTCCTCGATTGCTGAAAATGCTTTTGGCCTCAAGGCCTCCCCCGTCCGGCATCTCTGTATGTAACAGACAGCCCGGTAAAACCTACGATGCGAGACTACACCGTTCAGGAATTTTGCGCTGTTTTTCCCTCTATTGTCAAGAGCTGCACGGTAAATAACCCTGCGAAACGAAAAATACTTATTTCACATTTTTGCCTTTGGCAAAGCATTCTAATGGAGGCTGTCACCAAGTGTCATGTGCCATTCTGGACAAACATGATAAAATAGGGCAAACTACTTGATATTCAAAGAGGATATAAAAAATGAGCGCTAAATATTATTCACGGTTGGACTGCCTGCCCAAGGGAACGGCATCAGACGAAATCACACCAGGCTGCCTTGTGCTAGAAGGCGGAGCGCTTAGGGGCATCTACGGCGTCGGCGTCATGGATGCGCTCATGGAGGCAGGCATCAATTTGTCATGCACCATAGGCACATCTGCCGGAGCTCTCAACGGCGTAAGCTATGTTTCCGGACAAATTGGACGTTCAGCGCGCATTCCCCTCCGCTACAGGCACGACCCGCGGTATTTTGGCATTATGGCCATGCTTCGCAACAAGAGCCCCTTCGGGTTTGACTTTATGTTTGGAGAACTGGCAGGAAAACTGGATCCTCTGGACTGGAAACGCTTCAATGATCCTCAGAGGCGCTTTATTGCCGTGGCAACAAATTGCCGCACGGGACGTCCGGAATATTTTGAAAAAGGTATCTGCCCTGACATTTGCCTTGCAATGCGCGCTTCTGCAACTATGCCGTACATTTCGGCCATGGTCCATGTAAACGGTGTTCCCTGCATGGATGGAGGATGCAGCTGCAAGATTCCCTTTCAGTGGGCTCTTGACAACGGGTTTCGGCATATAGTTGTCATTCGGACCCGTCCTGCGGACTTTCGCCGGACTCCCGGCAAGGGAAGACTCGCTGCAAAGCTTGCTTATTTCCGTTGGCCTGCATTTGCCGACTCCCTTGGCAGAAGCAATGACGATTATAACAATCAGTGCGACATGCTCGACAGACTATCGCAGCAAGGCAGAATCTTTATGCTTGCACCATCGCGCTTTATGGACATAGGTCGAATGGAAAGCAACATGGAAAAGCTGGCACAATGGTACTGGTTGGGTTATTCCGACACAGCAGCCACCATGCCCGCCCTTCAAACATATCTTGCCCAGTAATCTTTACTTGAACAGCGCTGAAAAAGAATCCAGTCCCAGAGGCTGCTTACGCGGTTCAGTACCGTTGTCAAGCATGGAGCGAACTTCCAAAAGAGCCTTGCGTAGTTGCTCTGGGCATGAAGTAACTTTTGAAGACGGACAAATCGGCATGGATGCAAACCGGTCAATGACATCGTCAATTTTCATGCCACGGATAAGCCTGCTGA
>JAGAZG010000042.1 GCA_017940105.1 Mailhella sp.
GCACAAATAAATAGAAATTTCCATACCTCCTATGGTGGAAAATAAGCATTTTCGTGCTTGCTATTAAACTCTTTGTCTGCATCTTTTCTTTCCATAAAAATAATGCTAGATTTATCGCAATAGTAATCTGAAACATGGGAGAACAAAATGGGACACGACAGCAAGCAGTATGTCATTGATTCTCTTTCTGCACAGGAATCCTGGAGACTTTTCCGCATCCTTTCTGAAATCGTCGACGGTTTTGAGGACCTGAGCGACCTGCCGCCTTGCGTGTCCATCTTCGGTTCTGCACGGCCGTCTTCTGACCATCCGTATTACCAGGATGCAGAAAAGGTGGCCAAGCTTCTTGGCGAGGCAGGCTACGGCATCATTACAGGCGGTGGCCCTGGCATCATGGAAGCGGCAAACAAAGGTGCCTCTGAGGCTGGAGTCCCCTCCATCGGACTGCACATACATCTCCCAATGGAGCAGCAACCCAACAAATATCTGAGCATACGCAGCGACTACCGCTATTTCTTCCTGCGCAAGCTGATGTTCATTAAGTATTCCATCGCCTATGTTGTCATGCCCGGCGGCATGGGCACTATTGACGAACTTTGCGAAGCCTTCGTTCTTGCCCAGACACACCGCATCAAGCCCTTCCCCATCATCTTGTACAAACATGAATTCTGGGACGGGCTCATCACTTGGATGCGTCAAACCATGCAAAAAAATGCGTTTCTGCGCGAGGATGAATTTGAACTTCTGACCATCTGCGACACGCCTGAAGAGGTCGTTTCTGTCATCAAAAAACGTATTGTACTGTAATCCATAGGAAAACGCATGAAAATCACTTTTTATGGAGCAGCTCAGACCGTAACCGGCTCCTGCTACGTCATAGAAACCGGCAAAACACGGTTTGCCGTTGACTGCGGCATGTTTCAAGGCAACGATGCACTCGAAGAGCGTAACTACGAGATAGACAACTGCCGTCCCCAGGAACTGGATTTTGTCTTACTGACCCATGCGCATATCGACCATTCCGGCTTGCTCCCCCGCATCGTCCGCGATGGTTTCAAAGGAGGCATCTACTGTACAAAGCCGACCGCTGATCTCGCTGCTCTGATGCTCGAAGACAGCGCACATATCCAAGAAACAGAGCAGGAATGGAAATCCCGCCATAACAAAAGAAAAGGCCAGGCAGACAGCCAGACCGATATGGCCCTGTATTCCATTGAAGACGCAAAAAAAACAGCAGATTTTCTTTCTCCGGTGACTTTTGGCAGCAGTGTGACTCCTGCGGAAGGAATTTCCGTCATTTTTCGCCATGCTGGCCATATACTTGGCGCAGCCATGCTTGACATCACTATAACAGAACAGGGCAAGAGCACACGCCTTCTGTTTTCCGGTGATCTGGGGCGTCCTGGTGCGTTGCTGCTGCCTGATGCCGAGCATCCGGACGCGCCTGACTGGCTTTTTGTTGAATCCACCTACGGCGACCGTGATCACAAAGGAGAAAACGATACGTTGCAGGAGCTTGCAGAAGCCATCAACTACAGCCATTCCCACGGACAAAAGACGATCATTCCTGCTTTTGCCGTTGAACGTACGCAGGAAATACTTTACAGCATCATCCTTCTAAAAAAGAAAGGTATGATTGCTGAAGACATCCCTGTTTTTGTCGACAGCCCTATGGCAGCCAAGGCCACCCAGGTATTTGTTAAATACGCTGATCACCTGAGTGTGCCGGATATAACCCTTGACGATATCCAGCGACCAGGATTCAAAATTACCTATACCAAAGACGTGCAGGAATCCCAGGCCCTGAACAACAGCTCTGGGCCAGCGATCATTCTTTCTGCCAGCGGCATGTGCAACGCCGGACGCATCAGGCACCATCTCAGGCATA
>JAGAZG010000043.1 GCA_017940105.1 Mailhella sp.
TCTTTCTCTTTCAGCAGCGCTGAGCACCTTGGAATCATCAAGTCCCAAAGGGTCAAAGCCTTCAGGAAAAATAACCGCCGCAGCAACTACAGGACCAGCAAGACAGCCCCGACCGGCCTCATCCGTGCCTGCCGTCAACCTGGACGGATCAGCCGGCCGGCAAAAAAGCGTGCCTTGAAGCAAATCGTGTTTTTTTACAGAACGCGGCATGTCCGGCTCCCTGCAAGAAATCACCTTATACAACAGCCCCCCGCCGGAATAATCCGGAGGGGGGGGAGAATGCGCACTGACAGCGCCGCATGCGGCGCGTCCCCGTTTTTAGTAGCGGTTGCGGGGCTTGATGCGCGCGGCCTTGCCGCGGAGGTTACGCAGGTAGTACAGGCGCGAACGGCGCACACGTCCTTCTGTCACCACTTCGACATGGTCGATAAAGGGAGAATGATAGGGGATGATGCGCTCTACGCCGACTCCGTCGGAGATCTTGCGGACAGTGAAAGTGGCGCCGGTGGTGCCGCGCTGGCAACGGATGACGTTGCCCTGGAACATCTGGATGCGTTCCTTCTCGCCTTCCACTATGCGCAGAAAGACCTTGACGGTATCGCCCGGCTTGAACGCCGGGATGTCCATGCGCATGTGTTCGCTTTCGATCTTCTTGATGATATCCATGGGGGATCTCTCCTTGAGGAAATGGTGTTTAGCCCCTGTCGCCAAGCAGCCTGTCCAAAAGAATGGCGGCCGCCGCCCGAACAGGGAGGTGATTGTACTCGTCCATCCAGCGCAAGGGAGGCAAGATGGCGTGGCATTGCTCCAACACCTCAGGCGCAATGCCGTGCCCCGTTCCAAGCAAAAGCAGGACAGGACTGACCGCCAGACGATCCCATACCTCGTCAAAGGTAGAGGGGGGGCGGCGCTCCCGGTGTTTTTTATCCAGGACAGGCTGGGCGCTGGTGCCAACCACGAATGGCGGCATACCGCAGTGTTCCGTCAGCGCATGGACTGCGTTTTCCAAAGAGCCTTCAGGCCTGACCAGTCGAAGAGCCTCGGCCCTGTCGGGATTGTACGACAGACCTGGTCCTTCAGTCCAATGGGAGAGCAGCGTTGCCAAGAGTCTGAGCTGATCCTTTAAAGGCGTGACCAGAAAGAATCCGCTGATCCCATAGGTGCGGGAAATTCGTGCTATATCGTGAATATCGAGGTTTGTCAAAGATGTTGTGCCCGTCCTGTGATTTTTTAATCGCACAGGATGATGCAGAAGAGCTATGTAGAGATTTTTGCCACGCCTGAACCTGGCCTGCTTTCGTAAAAACTCTCGGTCTGCATGGCAAAGACGGGCGTGCCCCAGCAGTTCAGGCCTCTGCCGCGCCGTCACAAGCAACGATTGCTGCCTGCGCCAGGCGGCTATCTGTGCATGATCCCCACCCTGCAGTACTGCAGGCACTCTCAGTCCTTCATATTCGCTTGGCCGTGTGTACTGAGGATATTCGAGCAAACCATTGCTGAAGCTCTCGTCATCGCCGGATTCATCTTTGCCCATGAATCCTGGCTGCAGGCGGGCCGTAGCCTCAATGACGGCGAGAGCCGCTGCTTCACCGCCGTTCAGGACTGCATCGCCCACGCAAACCGGCTCTATGGAAAACAGGTCATACAGGCGGGCGTCACAGCCTTCATACCGTCCGCAGATGAGCACAAGCTCCTCTTCTTCCGCAAGCTTACGAGCGAAAGCCTGCGTGAACTGCCTGCCAGACGGGGTCAAGGCAAGCAGTCTCCGATTTTTGCCGTCCGAGCATATTTCCCGCAGGGTTTTCACCAAGGGATCAAGCATGAGAACCATGCCAGGGCCTCCGCCATAAGGACTGTCGTCCACGCTGCGGTGCCTGTCTGTGCTTTTGTCACGCGGATTGGCAAAAGAAAAGCCTACGATCCCAGATTCTCTGGCCCTGGCCATAAGTCCGGAATTCAATGGAGACTCAAACCAACCGGGAAAAAGCGTGACAACCGTATAGTGCATGCCTTCCCTCACTCCGCCGGTTTCTGCTCAAAAGACACCTTAGCGGATTCTTCACGGTACAGGTCGAGCAATCCCTCAGGTGGATCAATGACGGCGACGCCTTCATCCACATCCATGTCCTGCACAAAATCAGGAACTGCAGGAAACAATATCTCATACCCACCATCTGCTTCAGGTGCGCGTATGCTCCAGATCTCCTGCCCGGCAAGGTCAAGAATATCTTCAAGGATGCCTACGGGCTGGCCCGACGGCAGCCGAACCTCCAATCCAACCAGATCACGGAGATAGGGTTCATCATCTTCTGCTTGCGGCAACCAGCAGGATTCCACAAGCAGTTCCTGCCCGCGCATCTGCTCTGCCGCAGATCGGCTGTTGCATCCTTCGACTGTAATGATGAGCTGATCCTTCCACAAATGCCATTCTTTAAGGAGTACAGGATGCGGGGAGTAGCGCCCCGCCTTCATCATAAGCGGCCTGTCCAGCAGTTCCGGAGATTCAGCATAGTATTCGACCAGCAGCCCGCCGTTTATGCCATGAGGCTTGATTACGCGGCCTATGGTCACGAGATCGGCAGACATTATTCTACAATCTCAAGAACGGCACGGGTTTTTGTTTTCGCCGAAACAGCTCCGATCAGTGTGCGTATGGCACGCGCCGTGCGCCCCTGGCGTCCAATAATCTTGCCGATGTCTTCCTGCGAAACCGAAAGTTCAAGCACAGTCCCCTGCTCTCCTTCGGATTCGCGTACCTTTACAAAATCAGGATTGTCCACTAGAGATTTTGCAATATATTCTACAAGTTCTTTTTGCTGCATGCATCTGCCCCTGGTATGTCGTACCGGCGGCAGGCATGGTCCGCATCTGCCTGGCCGTGCCTGCCGGAATGTGTTTTATTTAGACCTGAGATTAATCCAGCGTCGCCGCTTCTTTGACCATGTCAAAGGCTTCTATAACGTCGCCGGCCTTAATGTCGTGGAAGTTTTCAAGCCCGACGCCGCACTCGAAATTGCGCACGACTTCGCGAGCATCGTCCTTGAGTCTTTTAAGGGAGGCGATTTTTCCCGTATACACAACGACACCGTCGCGCAGCAGGCGGACATTGGCCGTGCGCGTAAGCTTGCCGTCGACGACCATGCATCCGGCGATGACGCCAATCTTCGGCAGGGAAAAAGTTTTGCGTACTTCTGCCTGTCCAAGGTAGACTTCTTTTGACACGGGAGCCAGCAAACCGGCCATGGCGCTTTTGACTTCATCCACCAGCTTGTAGATGATGTCGTAGAAGCGGATGTCAACATGCTCCTGCTCCGCAACTTCCTTGACCTTAGCTGTAGGCCTTACATTAAAGCCAATGATGATAGCGTTAGAAGCTGTGGCGAGCATGACGTCCGATTCAGAAATGGCGCCTGCACCGCCATGGATAATTTCGATGCGCACCTTATCCGTACTGAGCTTTTTAAGAGATTCGGTGATGGCTTCAAGAGAACCTTGCACGTCAGCTTTAAGCACGACGTTGAGAACGAGCGTTTCCTGAGTGTCGGCGCTCTGTCTGAGAAAGTTCTCAAGCGTCACGCGGGAAACCTTGGCAAGTTCCTTTTCACGAAGCTTGGCAGCCCGGCTTTCGGCAATGCGACGAGCCGTCTTTTCGTCTTCTAGGCAGACGAATTCTTCGCCTGCTTCGGGCACCCCCTCAAAACCCTGCACCTCTACAGGCATGGACGGTCCAGCCTGCTTGATTTTGCGTCCCTGGTCATTGAAAAGGGCACGCACGCGTCCGGAAAATACGCCACACACAAACACGTCGCCCTGATGGATGGTGCCTTCCTGAACCAGCACGGTGGCCACCGGTCCGCGACCCTTATCAAGCTTTGCTTCGACCACATGGCCACGGGCGGGCTTGTCCGGATTGGCCTTAAGCTCAAGTATTTCAGCCTGCAGAGCGATAAGCTCCAAAAGTTCATCAAGGCCCTTGCCTGTTTTTGCAGAAACCATGCCGACGACGGTATCGCCGCCCCATGCCTCTGGCTGAAGGCCGAGTTCTGAAAGTTCACGGAGAACGCGGTCTGGGTTAGCCGTTTCTTTATCTATCTTGTTAACCGCCACAAGTATGGGCACGCCCGCTGCACGGGAGTGGTTGATGGCTTCTCTTGTCTGATCCATGACACCGTCGTCGGCTGCTACGACGAGCACGACCAGGTCGGTGACCTGCGCGCCGCGGGCACGCATGGCCGTAAATGCGGCATGTCCCGGCGTATCAAGAAAGACAATGTCGCCTCTCTTGGTCTTAACGTGGTATGCACCGATATGCTGCGTGATGCCGCCGGCTTCTCCGCTTGTCACGCTTGTCTTGCGGATGGCGTCGAGCAGAGAAGTCTTGCCGTGGTCGACGTGCCCCATGATGGTCACGACCGGAGGACGAGGTTTGAGCATTTCAGGCGTATCCGCCGCAGAAGGCAGGAGAGCCTCTTCTGAAAAGCCAACTTTTTCAACCTCGTAGCCGAATTCGGATGCAACAAGAGTGGCCGTGTCTATATCCAGAGCCATATTGATGGTGGCCATGACCCCAAGTCCAAATAGAATCTTGATGATCTCGCTGGATTTAACGCCCATCTGGTGAGCCATGTCTGCCACCCGGATTGATTCTTCAACGCGCAGGCGGCGCTTGGCCGCTTTCATCGGCTGTGTTGAGGGGGCCGGCGACTGAGTCTGCTGCTTTTTGGGCTTGTGAGAACGGGATCTGGTGCGAACGACACCGTCTTCGTCATCCATATCGGGGATGATGCTGACGCTAACGTTGCGGCGGCGGGAAAAATCTTCGCCCCCATCTGAAAATTCAGTGTTACGGCGTCCTTTATTGCGTTTTTTGCGGCTCTGCTCGTTTTCCATGGGCGGCTGCTGGACGAAACTGGGGGAGAATGGCGCTCCACCGGATCCAGTCCGCTGCCCTGAAGGACGGGATTTTGTCCCGCTGGATGGACGGCGGCCATCGACGCCGCGTCCCGTCCCGGCATCACGGCCATCACGCACAGGGCGAGCATCCCTGCCGTCTCGGGTGTCTGGCCTGGGGGAGCGGTTCCTTTCGTCAAAGCGTCCTGTGCCGTCGCGGCGGGTTCCATCCCGCTGCGGGCGGCTACCGTCTGCAGGTCTCACGATGCGAACCTGAGGAGCATCGGGGCGTGAAATAACCCTGACGCGCGGGGCTTCGGGCGCAGCCTGCTGCTTTTTGCGGCCTTCAATATCGGCGCTGTTCTCGCCAGAAACCTGCTTTTTACCTGCTCTAGTCGTACCGTCCGGATCTGCAGACACGGCAGGAGTGCGCTTTGTCTTTTCCGGCTTTGCAGCTTCACGAACTTTTTTGTCAGGCTGAGGCTGAAGTTCTTCGGCAACAGACTGAACAGGTTTGTCGTCGGCTTGCAGCGCAGCAGATTCAACCTGGGGTTCTTTCTTCTTCTCTGTCTCTGCTTGAAACTGAACGACAGGAGCCTCGGATGTTTCTTTTTCTTCGGCAGGCTGACGAGCCGGCTGATCGGCTTGTTCCTGCCGGGCCAGGACAGCAGCAGGAGGGGTCTGTTGCACTGCTTTTGGCCGCTCTTCGACCGCTGCTTGGCGAACCGGCTGCTGAATAATACGCGCAGGCGGAATTTCCACAGTTTTCTTGCGGCGGGTCTTTTCCGGCCGTCCTGCTCCCTTCGGCTGTACGGCCTTTTCCTGCTGATCTTTTTCTTCAGCAGAATCCTGTGCTGTCTCCACAGCTTCTTTTTGCAGTATTTCTGCAGTGCTTTCCGGATCTGCAGGCACAGCCGAGGCTTTTTCTTCGGCCTGGGCGGTTTTTTCTTTTCTGACAGCTTCAGGCGCGGCCGCCTCAGCTGGAACGGCATTGCGCCCGGCGTTTCTGTTGCGGCGTATGATCACCTTGCGAGGCGCTTCCGACTCTGCCTTTCTGGTCTTGTACCTGTCGTATTCTTCTGCGGTTATAGAACCGCCAAGGGTCTTATCCTTGTCGACTATGCCCCACTCTTTCAAACCGTTCAAGAAAGCCCTGGGCTCCATCTTCTGCTCGGCAGCCGCATCTTTAATTTTTATCTTATCCATGAATTGTGCTCCCGTTGCGGGTTTTGCGCCTGAATTTCATTTTTTTTAAACGCGATTCGCACTGTGGGTCACGGCAAACGTACCAGCCTCTGCCTGGCTTCACGCCGGCCTCGTCGGCTTCCAGGCCGTTGCCTTCCGCGCATCCCGCCCCCGCCATGACATGACGTAAAAGTTCCGGCTTGAAAAAACGGCGCCGGCATACAACGCACATGCGCAGGGGCCCTGCCTCCACAGTCATGCCGCTATTCCTCAGTACCCTCGGGATTACCCGCTGACGGACTCAAAAAATTGACCGCGGCGCGAAGATCAGCCACTCGCTCGCCTGAAAGTTCGAGCTTGGCGGCAAGTTCTTCATCATCTGCATTCTTTAAATCTTCCAGCTTATGGAAGCCGGCTTCCATAAGCTGGTCGACAGAAATTTCTGCGACGCTCGCCACCTGCTCAAGGCCGCGCCCGGCAGAATTGCCGGCATTTGATTTTGATTCCACAAAAATATCAATCTTCCAGCCCAAAAGCTTTGCCGCAAGCTTTACATGCTGCCCTTTTTTGCCAACGGCGTTGGCAAACTGATCGTCGGGAACAGTCACTTCAAGCAGGTTGGCATTTTCGTCCACATTGATATGCGACACGATGGCCGGGGCAAGTGCGTTGCGTGCGTATACCGCTATGTCGGGATTCCAAACCACGATGTCGATGCGTTCGCCGTGCAGTTCCTGCACGATGTTCTGTATGCGCGATCCACGCACGCCGACGCAGGCGCCCACAGGATCTATGTCGCGGTCGCGCGAA
>JAGAZG010000044.1 GCA_017940105.1 Mailhella sp.
CGCCACCGTCCTCGGCAAGTACGGACCCACTTCAAAATATGGCCTGAACGCAGAAATCATGTCCATCGTCGTGGGCATGCTCATTGCCAACACCATCGGCACCCCCAAGTGGATCAAGCCTGCCGTGCAGGTTGAGTACTACATCAAGACCGGCCTCGTGCTGCTTGGCGCAGAAGTGCTGTTCAACAAGATCCTTGCCATTGGCACTCCCGGCATCTTTGTGGCCTGGGTGGTCACCCCCATCGTGCTGATCTCCACCTACATCTTCGGCCAGAAAGTCCTGAAGATGCCCTCCAAGACACTTAACATCACCATTTCTGCCGACATGTCCGTGTGCGGCACCTCCGCCGCCATTGCCGTGGCCGCAGCCTGCCGCGCCAAGAAAGAAGAGCTTACGCTTTCTGTCGGCCTCTCCATGGTGTTCACCGCCATCATGATGATAGCCATGCCTGCCTTCATCAAGGCCGTGGGCATGCCCGAAATCCTTGGCGGCGCATGGATCGGCGGCACCATTGACGCCACCGGTTCAGTGGCCGCTGCCGGCGCTTTCATCGGCCCCAAGGCCTTGCAGGTTGCCGCTACCATCAAGATGATCCAGAACGTGCTCATCGGCGTGAGCGCCTTCTGCGTTGCCATCTACTTTGCAACCAAGGTTGAAAAGCACGAAGAAGGCCAGCAGGTCGGCGCCATGGAAATCTGGAACCGCTTCCCCAAGTTCGTGCTTGGCTTCCTCGCGGTTTCCATCCTTCTTTCCTGGATTTCCGGCAGCCTGGGCAGCGATCTGGGCAACGCCCTCATTTCCAACGGCACCAACAAGGTCACCGTGCCTCTGCGCGGCTGGTTCTTCGCCCTGGCCTTTGTCTGCATCGGCCTGGCCTGCAACTTCCGTGAACTCGCCAGCTACTTCAAGGGCGGCAAGCCCATCATCCTGTACGTGTGCGGTCAGTCCCTCAACCTGTGCCTGACCCTGCTCATGGCCTGGATCATGTTCTACAAGGTGTTCCCGGAAATTACGGCCACCATCTAACGCTATGTCAGCCATGCCCGCGCTGCGCTTAGCGGCGCGGGCTTTGGAGAAAATGAAATGTCTTTCCTTTCGTCTTCCAGCAGGGGCGCGCAGTGGGCCAGGCTTATTCTTGGCGGAACGGCTGCGTGGCTTGTGCTGGGAGTGTTCCTTCCCTGGGTGTACAATGCAGTGCCCATTTTGCGTCACTCATGTGAACAGCAGGAAAAATACGATATTTCAGCGGGCGCCATTTATTATACGGACGTGCCCATTTCGCTCGAGAGCGAAATGGCAAGTCGCAGGGCAGTGCAGGAGGCGCTCGCGCTCCGCGCAAAATCCATGTGAAGGACTGATATTAAAAAGGCCGGAGATTTTCCTCCGGCTTTTTTATTTTAATCGGACGCAGCTGCTATTGTGCGCTGCGTAACCCTGTGCTAGTTTACAAGCCGCGCAGTTGACGCTGCCTAAGCGTTTCTGGGCCGAAAATCTAAAATGGAAGTTTTTTGCCATGGAACATCTGCAAAGCATGGGCGACAAGTGGTTTGCACTGGGCGTAAAACCGGATGACATACCCGGGGTCATTGCCACTACTCTTGAATTCGGCGGCACAAGGCCTGCCTGGTCAGTAACGGATGAAGAGCATGAACGCATGCTTATGGCCTGGCCCAAAGACACGCTTTTGCGCAGTTCCGTCATTGTTGCCGGAAAGCCCGAAGGACAGCTGGCCGCTGTTGCCGTTGCCCCGTTCATGGAAGGCTTTGCCAACGACCTCAAGGTGCACGAAATGTATTCCTGGAAGGATGGGCATGCCGGCGAAATCGCAGCGTATCCAGATGGATTCCCTCCCCTGTGGTTTTACGATCCCCTGTATTTTCGAGATGCGCCAGAACTGGAAGAAGGAAAGATTGCCACGTTCTATCTTTCGGGGCTGTGCTTCGGCATACGCAGGGCCTTGCTTGATGAGCTGACCATTACGGAAGGCCCGCGGTATGAGCAGCATGCCCTGCAGTGGATGAAGGAGAATCCTTCAAAGACACGCCTTGATGTGCCGCCGCTGAAAGTGTCGCTCAAGGGCAAGACCATCATCGACTTCTTTCAGCACTGCTGCGAATACCAGTGCCGCGCGGTGATTTTTGATGTGGACAGCTTCATGTTCGGTCCTGAGCAGGCGCAGGAAAAAATTTACCGTTTCGGCATAGGATTTGGCAATCCGGAAAAGCCCACCTATGCCATCATGTACGCTTCTGAGCGAGTGTGCGGCAAGTATGTGCCCGCTGAGAATGACGAAGTTGACATGGTCTTCTGGATGCAGGGGCGCATTGCCGATGCCGAAGGCAAGATCGAAGGCGAGCAGGCGACCATTCCGGAACCCAATAAGGATTAGCATATGCCTGCCCTGGATCAGATTCTGCGCATTGCAGGGGTCATTGAAGAATCCATTGTCGATGGCCCAGGCCTGCGTTTTGTGCTTTTTGTCCAGGGATGCCCCATTCATTGTCCGGGCTGCCAGAATCCGCAGACCTGGGATTCCGCAGGGGGAAAAGCCGTTACGTGCAAGGCTGTGCTGGATAAGATAACGCAGGATCCTCTGGTTCACGGGGTCACGTTCAGCGGGGGAGAGCCCTTTGAACAGGCGCAGGCATTGCTGCCATTGGCACAGGAGCTGAAGTCCCGCGGCTACCATCTCATGGCGTTCAGCGGGCACACGCTTGAACAGCTGATCCGTCGTGAAGAATGCCGCAGCCTGCTTGAGCTTTTGGACATACTTGTGGACGGACCCTTCATTGAAGCGCAGAAATCGCTGGATTTGCGTTTCAGGGGGTCTAAAAACCAGCGCATCCTGGACATGAAAGCTACTCGCGCCGCAGGATGGAAGCCTGTGCTTGACGAGCTGCACGATCGTGCTGAAAGATAGCGTTTGCCTTATTTATTGCTGCCGAGCCACTCGTGATACGCGCTTGTCACGTCATTGGCATGCCGGGCAAG
>JAGAZG010000045.1 GCA_017940105.1 Mailhella sp.
CCAGAATCAAACTCTCCAGTTAATAAAGTTGATTCAAAGAGAAATTCCTTCCTCTTTTCGAACTCAAAGTTCTCTTTCCAACTCGCTCTTCACTTGTCAAAGAACCTCGCTCAGAAACTCCGTTCCCTCGCGGCGTTCGGCTTTATGCACCTTCACGCTCCCTTTGTCAACTAAAACTTTGAAGTTTTTTTTCGGAGCGCCTGTGCTCAAGCGCGGAAAGTCAACATCCCCTTTTCCGCCTCTTTTGTCAATGACTTTTTTTGCAGATTTTTCGTTTTTTTCACCCAGAATTATTTTATTGCATTATTAAAGGCAGCTACCGTCTGGCAATCGTCGTATTTTTTTTGTTTTTTGCAGCTGCACTCTTCTGGCTTTTGCCTTTCATGCCCGCATCGGCTTTTTTTAAATTTTCCTTCGGCTTTTTCTGAGCTGCCTGTGCAGATTTTTTTGCCTGCGTCGCCACGCCTTTTACAGCATTTTTGCCCGGTGCTGCCTCTGATCTCTTATGCGGAACGGCTGCTGCAACCTTTTTTGCAGACGAACCTTTGACTTTAGCAGCAGTAGCTGCCTTGGCAGCTGTTTTTTTTGCCGCAATTGGCGCAGACTTAACCTTGCCCTTTGACGCCGCAGACGCAGCGTGCGGCCTGTCAGGCTGCCGCTTTGCTGCCACTGCGCGCCCATGCCTGACAGGCAAATGCCTGTTGAAGGCAGCATTCCGCCTGCCGTGGTAACCATACTGCGACTGCCTGCCTGACGACATGGCGCTTCTCGCCGCAACAGCGTCATTTTCTGTCGCTTTTGACACGACATGGGACGGGGCCTGCAACTGCACCATGGGGTTCATGTGCTGCTTATCCCGCATCAGCTCAAAATGCAGGTGAGGTCCCGTGGAGCGACCTGTGGAGCCCACCCTGCCTATTACCTGCCCCTGGGAAACACGCTCGCCATTTTTAACTAGAATCTGGCTCATATGCGCATAACGGGCAAGGATGCCGTCGCTCTGCTGCACATCCACTACCTTGCCATAGGAATGATGCCATTTTGCATCTGTAACGACGCCGCCCCGAAAAGCCTTTATGGGAGATCCGAAAGGCGCCCGTATATCGACCCCTTTATGTATATGGCCAGGACGGCTCACGCCAAACGGGGAGCTTATGCAAATGGTCTGCGAACCGCTGCACATGGCGGCCTTCTCATTTGCAGGACGCGGAATCCTGCCTTTTGGCATGGATGCGGTACGCATGCCTGATGAATTCCGCACAGAAATCTTTCCAAGCGTAACGGGCCGGCCTGTGCGCATGGGTTCAGAACCCAGCGACAGATCCTGCATGGGATCTTCCTCTATGTCGCCGCGGTCGGAAAGGCATTCACCCTCGCATACATCAGGATCCAAAAGGGCATTATCAACAATGGCTCCTGGATTGCCCCAGGCACTGTTCAGCTCATCATCAATATCAAGTTCAACATCTGACAATACCGCTTCGCCGGCATTGCCGGCAAGCAGGCTGCCATCTTCCGGCCTGGAACCAAAGCATGCCGTCAGCAAAACTGACAGTGCGCAGCAACCGGCAAAACGCAGCACTTTATCATATTGCGTCATGTATTCTCCTATCAAAGCGAGGGCAAAAAAGCTCAGCATTCCCTGGCTTCCAGAATAAAAGCCTCGCCTCTCAGTGGTTCAATTTTACCCAGGCGCACCATAAACTTCTGACCAGGAAAAACCTTTTCGCCAAAGATCTTTCGGCGCGCCCGCAGACCTATCTGCACCTGGGGCAGGTTTACACAGACCCAGGACTCGTTTTCTTCCGTTACTTCTGCCTGCCAGCAGCATTCGCAGCCATGCAGGGCTGCCTGCTGCTGAATATACAGATATTTCCAGTAGCGCAGCCTCAAGCGCTGCACCTGCCCGGCAGCGTCAAGCCTGACGGAAAGCCTGCTTTTCAGCGCTTCCAGCTCAGCCGCATTCCACAAAGGGGCGCCGCTCGACAGGACATGCAGCAACTGGGCCTCGTTCACCAGATCAGCATAACGGCGAAGGGGGGAAGTCACGGGACTGTACGCAGGCAGGCCTATGCCCACATGAGGACGAGGAACAGTATCCAGCGATGCGGCAACAAGACTGCGCACCACCCTGACAACATCGGCAGGATCGCGCCAGATGCCGGCAAACTCATGCGGCACGGCTATATCCTGCGTGCGGTAAAGCATGGGAATGCCGCGTTCCGATGCCCATTGCGCAAGAGCTGCATTTGCAAGGATCATTAATTCAGAAACCAGCAGCATGGAGCGCGGTGCCGGAGGAGTTTCTTCTATATGGACAGAAAGCGACTCTCCTTCTCCTTCAAGCGAAAACTCCAGCTCTGGTTTTTCGATGATGACGGCGCCATGCCGAACGCGGCAGTCAATGCGAACGCGGCTCATATCGACAGCCATGCGCAGCTGACCAGCATAAGCGGAACTACGGTTCTCTTGTCCATCCAGCGCCGCTTCGCATCCGGCATAATCAAGATTATCAGCCAGGCATACCGCAGCCGTTTCAAAGCTGGCGCTTTCTGCCTCACCATCCGGAGAAACATGCACGTGGATAAGAAGCGCAGGCCTGCGTTTGCCGGCAAACAGGCTGAAAGCCCCTTCGCTGATGGTCTCGGGCATCATGTGACTGGTGGCTTCAGGAAGATAAAGGCTGGTAGCCCGATAGGCCACGGCCTTATCCAGCTCCCCGCCAAAATTCCAAAACAGTGCCGGGCAGGCAAGGGCCACGGTGGCATTCCACCCGCCGTCTTCGGCCTGCTCAATATGGAAGGCGTCGTCAATGTCCCGCGTGGAAGAGCTGTCAATGCTGATAAACGCCATGTCCGTCGCAGGGGGCATGTCACTGGAAGACTCTACCTTGCTGACAAGGTTTTCTGTTTCTGCGGCATATGCGCTCTCCCATGCCGTTCCTGCCTCATAGTCTGCGCGGTCAAGCCAAAAGTCATAGTGCGGGGGAACAATCCCCCAAGCCTGTCCCAGAAGCAGCGGCAGAAAAGGATCATCCGGCAATCCTTTGGCGACCTGCTTCCACAAGGCGTCATCTTCTGCATCATTCTGACCGGCAATATGAGCCCGTATCATACGCTCCAGCCTGCTGCGCACAGGCTCGTCAGGAGCCTGAGCAGGATCAGGGCGAGGTGCCCTGCCCTGGGCCGCATCCCAAAGGCGGCGAAGCCATTCAGCCCCGCCTTTGACCAGTGCTTCCCTTCGGCGCATGGCCTCTTCAGCCGCCTTGCGCATTTCAACCGCTTCGGCAGAATAGACTTCAAAGACAGGCGGCTGAAATTTAAAATGGCTTTTGCATTGCAAAAGAGCTCTGCCGCATGCGGCCACGGCATCGACGTCGGGATCACTCCACGCAAGTTCTGCAAACCATTCCGCCGATGCGCCGGACACTTCACCCTGCGCCATCTCCCACAGCTCGACAGGCGAAACCTGAGCGGCAAGGCTTTCGCGGCGCTCCTTATGCCTGGCCAGGATATCTGCAATTTCATCCTTGCTTTTCGCAGGGGCATAGGAAGGACCAGACCAAGGGAGCAGCCGAGAGGCAGCCATGGATGCTTCCTTTCGGTTCTGGTGCAAAAGGCGCAGCCTGCCCTTTTGTTCTTCCAGTATCCAGGCAATCTGCAGTTCATTGCCCAAAAGATATTCAACAACGCAGCCCGCGCCA
Source organism: Mailhella sp. (assembly GCA_017940105.1). Lineage (GTDB taxonomy): Bacteria > Desulfobacterota > Desulfovibrionia > Desulfovibrionales > Desulfovibrionaceae > Mailhella. The sequence goes on from JAGAZG010000045.1 coordinate 3,704, forward strand.
GGAAACTGCACAAGTCCAGACATAATGCACCCGGTATCACAAAGCCGGACTGCTGATAACGACAGCCCGCTGACAGCAGAAAGGCCCGGTGGCCTCCCTGAAATTAATGCTTGAAAGACCGCTGGCCAGTATACACCATGGCAACCTGAGGCTGATGCTCATTGCAGGCCTGTACGACTTCCCAGTCTCGGATGGATCCTCCAGGATGGGCAATGGCGGTGACGCCCTGAGCCATGACCACGTCCACACCGTCGCGGAACGGGAAAAAGCCGTCAGAAACGACCACGGAACCTATGAGCCCTCCCTTTGCCTCACGTGTTTCCTGCTGAATCGCATTCAGTTCGTCAGCCGCATTTTCATCCGAAAGGGCCTTCTGCTGCAGTTCATACAGCGAAAGCCCGCAGCGGCGGAACGACAGGACGTCGGCATATTTGGTGTACGCCTTGTGTATGGCAAGCTCAGCGCAGCCAACGCGATCCTGCTCACCAGTGCCAATGGCCACCGTGGCTCCGTCACGGGCAAAAATGACAGAATTTGAGGTGACGCCAGATTCCACAGCCCAGGCAAACAGCAGGTCGTCAGCTTCCTGGGGGGTGGGCTTGCGCGCCGTGAATACAGAGCCGTCTTTAGTCGTGCCGGTGGCAGAAATAAAATCTTCTGCCGATCGGATGCGGTTGACAAAGGATTTCTGCATCACGATGCCGCCATCCGTCAGGCTCTTGAAATCCAGCATGGGGACGCCGCAAAATTCTTCCAGCCTGGCAAGGCCGGGCAGCTCGAAGACACGCAGGTTTTTGCGGGTTCGGATAATGTCTGTCACGCCATCTTCAAAAGCTGGGGCCGCGACGACTTCGAAATACTGAGAGGCAATAAGTTCGGCACAGGCCTTGTCCAGGGGACGGTTGACGACAACCGCGCCGCCGAATGCGGCAATGCGGTCGCACCAGAAGGCTTTGTCCAGCGCTTCTGAAAGCGTGCCTGCCCATGCGGCTCCGCAGGGATTGTTGTGCTTAAGTATGGCAGCCGCCGGACGCGCCGTAAGATATTGCAGAATATTGCATGCATTGTCGACATCTGTCAGGTTTGTCTTGCCCGGGTGCTTGCCAGACTGTATCATCTGCGCTTCGGTAAGGGCAGAAACGATGCCCTGCCGGGGGCTGCGCCAGGCAAGGCCGGCAACTCTGTTCTTCCCTTCTACAAATTCATATAAGGCTGCCGGCTGGTCAGGATTTTCGCCATAGCGCAGGCCGCGCACCTCGCCGGACATTTCCCAGGTGCGCTTTTTATAGGTAAGAACGCTTTCTCCAAGCGTGATGGTCATCGTTTCAGGAAAGCCGTCCGCAACAATGGTGCGGTACATGTCTTTAAGTTCGCTCATACAATTTCCGCCTTGGCAAAATTTGCGTGCGGCAAAACCCTTTAAGACGGGTCTGCTCCGCGCAGAAGTGGTGAGCATATACTAAAAAGCCCAAACGGGCAAATCGGACCGAAGAGCCGAAACAGCATTGCCTGACAAGGCAAGCAGGGGTATAAAACACAAAAGAAGGCAATGCGCGAGGTGCTTAATGGAAACGATGCTGATTAAAATCGCCCGGCAGCTTAATGCGATGGACGAAGCTTCTCTCATGGCGTACTGGGATAAATACATGGCCAAGGTTCAATATTTTGACGGCTCCAAAGAATGGGAGGAAGCAACCCTGATCCTTGCGCTCATCCAGGCCGTGCGCGGCAAAAACCAGCTTTTTAACGCGCACATGCAGGAACGCAGAAACAGACCTGGCGCTAGTCCGCGTGAACATCCGGCCCAAAAAGAAAAAGCTCCTGCCAACGACAAAGAAACCCAGGAAAGGCAACCACGCAAGATACTGCAGTTCAGGCCTTTGAAGGCAATGCAGCCGTAACTTCGCATCCCCGCCTTGCAGCCGGAAGTGCGCATGCTGCATGGCAGAAGGCTCTGAACGCCGTGCCTCCCCTTAATGAACAGATGACGTTTCCAGCCGCACCAGTGCCCAGGTTGGCTTGCCGTTCCAGACATGGTCTCGAGCAAGGGCAACAAATGTTCCCGTCACTTCTTTTGGATTCTCAGCGTTGTATATGGTGCCGCGCATTTCTGTCAGGCCGGAGGCAAGGCGTACTGCTGATTTAACGCCGGCATAATAGGTTGGGTCGCCATCAGCGCCTTCAAAATGGTAAAGCGTTCCGTCAAAGAAAATTCGGTTATCATCGTCTTTGGACGGCAATCCCTGCGTAGGAACGCTTCCGAAATAACGCTGAAACGCCTGCTTCACATGCTTGACGTCCATGACCAGGCTCCCATAGCGGCAATCAGGCACAGGGCAAGGCTTTACTGTGCGCTTGAACGCGTTTATATAATTATGGCGAATTCCAAACCACAGCATTTCTGATGGATTTTTGCCGGATAAGAACTCTTTCGCGTCAATATTGTACAGTCCCACTTCTGTGAAGTTAGAAAGAAAAACACTCATGCGCTTCAGCTCTTGTGCAGAAAAAGCAACGGGGGCAGGTGCTTTTTCAGGCTGTTCCTGCTCTATCTCCACCCAATTTTTCGGAGCGGCTTCAGCCATGCATGGAAACGACATGAAAAACGCCATCACGCAGAACAAAAAGACTTGAAATAAACGCGTCATACAATACTCCTGCCGTTTTCACATAATGTGCAAAATAATTATGCATTGCAAAATACTCCGCCATCGCAGCGAAAGCAAGAGCATTAAAAAACCGCCCGTGAGGGCGGTGTAAATAACAAAATCTGCGCTAAACAAAATATTACAGGGCCGCGATGATTTTCTGCCCCCAGGCATCCACATCATCTTTGTTGCCGGAATAGTCGCCCTCCACACGGAGTCCTTCTTCCATGAGTGTTGCACCAAGGCTGCCGAGCCTGTCTTCGATGACGTCCACGGCTCCGCAATAATGCTCGAAGCTGCTGTCACCGCTGGCAAAGCATGCCGCTTTCTTGCCTTTAATGTCGATGGAATCAAATTCTTCAAAGAGCGCATTGAAATCGCCCTGAAGCTCGACTTCGTCGGTACCCCATGCAGAGCAACCGAACAGGACCGCATCATAGCCTGTGCAAAGCCCTTCTGCAGAAGCGTCAGCCGCATTAAGGACCTTAACCGTATGGCCGGCGGCGCTGATCTGTTCGCCAAGGGCTTCTGCGAGGCTTTCGGTATTGCCAGTCTCAGAACCGTATACGATGAGCACTTTCATGGTAATCTCCTTGAAAACATGTTGACAGGTGAAAAATATCCATGCCGGCAAGCTGGACTTGAACAGATGAAAACCAACTCATCCGCACATCAATGGCTTCTATATAATGAAATAGACTTTCAAAGTCAATTTAAAATATATCAATAAAAAGAACGCGCATAAAAAATCATGCGCGTCTCAGGATTTTTGCAAGGCAGCCTGCCCCAGGCAATCACAGCAGTTTTCTATGCGCGGCAACATGCTGCAGGCATGCCAGCGCAAAAATTCCCCCGGCTATCTTGTGCATGGCGCTGACGCCGGCTGCCGCACCGCCCAGAGAGCACAGCAAAGAAGCCAGCAGCACGCGGTTGACCAGCCTGCCTGCGCTCCTGCCAAAAACAAGCGTTCCCAGCGTCTGGCACAGAGGCTTTGCGGTGCATTGCGGGGCGATGGACTGCTCTAAAAAGGCAGCGCCCTGCTCAGCCAGCGACAGCAGTTCTTCACGGCTCAATTTGCCGGGATCATAAAAAATCAGCAGGGAGCCAGTGACATCATTGCACTGAACCGCTGTCACGCCGTCCATCCCTTCCACCAGGCTTTTTACTGACTGCATGAGCTCACGGTTTTTAAGGGCTGGATGGCGAAGACGAACCCTGCCGTCTATAAAACTTGTGATGCTGGTAAGTACGGAAGACATGTCATTCTCCTTTAGGCAAGGCCGGACGCATGGCGTTCAGGCATACGCCCAGCGTTGTAAGGTTGTGGAGGACGGCAGACAGCCCGGGCTGAAGCAAACCGAAAAGACTGCCGGCAAGGAAGGCCGAGTTCATCGTCATGGTCGTCATGTAATTGAACTGTATGCGCCGCATGACGCCGCGCCCCAGCTCTATGGCGGTAATCAGGTCGTTCAGGGTGCCGCCCATAAGGACCACGTCGGCCACTTCACGCGCAAGATCAGCTCCATCCTGAAGGGTGACGCCTACATCCGCCGAAGAAAGGGCCGGCGAATCGTTGATGCCATCGCCAAGCATGAGCACAGTGCGTCCCTGCGCCTTAAGCTCAGCAACGACGCGCGCCTTGTCCTCCGGCAGGACCTGTGCACGGAATTCCCTGATTCCGAGCCGTTCTGCCACGGCCGCCGCCGTGCGCTTATCATCGCCTGTCAGCATGAGCACATGCCTGATGCCCATCTGGTACAGTCGCTCAACGAGGTCATGGCTTTCCTGGCGGAGAGGATCTTCCATGGCTATGATGCCGGCAACCTTTCCATCTATGGCCAGATAGAGCAACGAGCATCCCCGGCGCGACAGCTCACGGATATGCTCTTCCATGGGACTCACGTCCACACCCTCATCCTGCGATATGTAATGTCGGCTACCCAGCAGCACGCGGCGGCCCTTCCACTGCGAAGCGATGCCATGGGCCACCACATATTCCACTTCGGCATGCTCCTCGGCGTGATGTAGGTTTCGAGCCTCCGCGCTGTGTACGACGGCTTTTGCCACGGGATGCGGAAAATGCTCTTCAAGGCAGGCAGAAAGACGGAGGACATCGTCTTCATTCTGCCCTTCTGCCGGGATAACAAATGCGACGTCAGGCCTCGACTGGGTAAGCGTGCCGGTCTTGTCAAAAACAACGGTATCTACGGTGGACAACGCCTCAAGAAAACGGCCGCCTTTTACCATGACCCTGTGTCTGACGCCCTCGTTCATGGCAGCCAGGATGGCGAGCGGGGTGGCAAGGCGCAGAGCACAGGAATAATCGACCAGCAAGACAGAAGCCGCTCGCGTCACGTTGCGGGTCAGCAGCCAGACAAGCGCAGAAAGCCCGAATGTAAAGGGAACGGCCCTGTCCGCCATCCTCTCAAAACGTCCCTGAATGCCCGCCTTCATCTGCTCCGTATTTTCAATGAAACGCACAATCTGCTGCATGCGTGTATTGCCGCCAATTTGCGTCGGGCGAACGTAAATTTCTCCGGATTCAACAACAGTTCCCGCATACACGGATGAACCTTCGCTGCGCATCACGCCAAGCGGCTCTCCCGTCATGGAGGATTCGTTCACTGAGGCTGTGCCTTCCGCAACGATGCCATCAACGGGAATGGCCGTGCCGGCGCGGACTATGACCAGGTCGCTGCCCGCCAGTTCCTGACAGGGAATCAACAGCTCTTCTCCAGAACGGCGAACCCATATCTTATCCACCTGCAAGGCGAGGTGAGAAGCAAGATTTTCCAAAGATTTCTTGTGGGTATAGCGCTCAAGGGCGTCTCCAAAGCCAAGCAGCAGCGTCAGCAGGCCGACGGTGCCGAAATCCCTCCTCAGCAGCGAAACGGCTATTGCCGTGCCGTCAAGCACCTCCACGTCAAGGCGGCGATTCACCAGTGAACAGATGCAACGCTTAAGGAAGGGCAGCGAACCTATGATGGCCGTCGCCATGTTCAGGGCCATGGGCAGGAACGGCCGGATGCACACATAGCGAAAAAAAGGGAACAGACTTGGCCGCTCATCTTTTTCAACAGGAACAGGCAGAGCTTTCCTCCACGGCAAGGGCTTTGCCTCTGCCAGAAAAACCGCCGCACGCTCAAGCGCATCCTCGTCGTCATAGACCAAAAGGACGCTCCCCGTGCGCGGGTTGACGCGAACACCCTCTACGCCAGGCACCATCTCCAGCCCGTCGGCCAGCATGACGGCGGTTTCCTGGCTGAATTCATGGGCGCTGCGAAGCCTGGCGCGTCCACGTATCTGATGAATCAATGCAAATTCCATATCTGCTCCCAATCATATAAAAAGCCGGATAATCAATGTCGCTTCCACCGAAAAAAGACGTCTTCCTTTTCCGGTCAAAGCGGCATTAAAGGCATGGGGAATGCTCCCCATGCCGTATTCAACTACAGGCTACGCATCAGCCTTGGCAGCCTTGCGCTCCTCCTGAGCGGCACGCGCCTCGGCAGCCATGTCTTCGACATCTTCACGCAGCTGTTCGGCCTTGGCGACAAGAGCGTCCTTGATATCCATGCCATGGCTGAGAACCTTTGTCGCAAAAGGCTTGACGTCCAGCTTGCCGCGGCTCACCGCGACAGCTCCAATGGCTCCAAGAGCAACGCCGCCAAGAAAAAACAATCCATACTTCACATACGCGTTCATATTTGTTCTCCTTTCCGCAGCATCAGGCTGCGGCATGTTTTGCCTGCGGACGCGCCGCAGAATTTTTTATCTATATCATTTTAAAAAAAGCGGGCAACAAAAAAATGCGCAATCGGCTTCCACTTTCAATTCGAACATGGGCCATGACTCAATAACCTGGTCGTTAAGAGATTTTTAAGCTTTAGCAGCCCTGCCGCTGAACTGAAAACGCTGCTCTTACTCGCAGATTGAAC
>JAGAZG010000046.1 GCA_017940105.1 Mailhella sp.
CAACGAAATAAGGAGAGGGCGTTCTTCAGGCGGAACGGCGTTGACGATCACTTCTTTTTTGATGAGATTTGGCACCATGTCTGCGTCTTTAGGCGCGTATGTGCGATAAGTCTGACCATTTTTAGTGCGTACGGTTATATTCTTGTCCTGAATTGAGACGTCGTGAACCTGACCGCTTTCTACCTGTGCGAGAAAGGAGCTGTAGGGAACGCTGCTGCTGACTGATTCGTCATTTTCGCTGAACATGCTGAAGATGGAAATCATCGCAACGGCAATGACACTCCACAGCAGAAAATTTCTGGAAAACTGATTCAAAGCTGCCTCCGTGGCTGCTTAAATTTTGTGGTTCGAAAGTCTTGTGCGGACAAAAGAAAAACAACATGTGCTGCGCGCTATGCCGCGTGCTGCATAATGTGTAATGCCAGAAGTTATTTTTGACAATGACATATGGGGCGTTTTTTTTTGACTGAATAAATTTTTTATGCAAAAAGTGTGCCGTTTGTATTTTTTGTTTTTTCCTTGCAGTCTTCCACGCAAGAGTCTAAAAAATTTCAGTTACTCTTAATTATCTTTATCACATTGTATTTTCATTACATTTTGCCATGTTTGTCGATTGCCACACCCATGTTTTTCCTCCTAGTATTGCTGCAAAGGCCTGCAGACGTCTTACGCGTCATTATGGACTTGCCGTTCACTGTGAGGGAACGCCGGAAGATTTGCTGAGGCGTGCCGCAGCTGCAGGTATTGACCATTGCGTTGCCCTGTGCGCTGCTACAAGTGCGGATCAGGTGCGTCCATGCAATGTTTATGCCGGCGATCTTGAGAGTGCTTATCCGCAGATAACAGCGTTTGGTACTATACATCCTGACTGCATGGACTGGAAGGATCATTTGGACAGCCTGCGAAAGATGGGCATACGCGGCATAAAACTGCATCCGGACTTTCAGCATTTCAGGCTGGATGATCCAAGGCTTCTTCCGATTTTTGAAGAAGCGCGTCATGATTTTATTTTCTTGATCCATATTGGTGACAGTTTGCCCCCTGAAGAGAATCCTTCATGCCCGTACAAAATGGCTGCTGTGCTCGACTCCATACCGGGATTAAAAGTGATCGCAGCTCATCTTGGCGGGTACCGTCACTGGCAGTATTCCCTGGAAGCTCTGGCTGGAAGAGATGTCTGGATGGACACATCTTCCTGCATGCAGGAAATCTCAGATGAACATCTCAAAGCTATTCTTGCCAAACACCCCCGGGATCGCCTGCTGTTTGGAACTGACTATCCCATCATGGATCCACGAGATGAAATCCAGCTACTTCAGCAGCGCACAGGTTTTACGGATGCCGAACTTGAAGAGTTGCTAGAAAATGGGAGCAGATTGCTTTTTGGGTGAAAGTTGCTTTCAGCGCAGGGATGCGGCGAATGGTTTCCGCAAGTGCAAGAATGGTGCGGGCATAAATGTACATGGCATTGTACGAACGCAGCACTTTAATTTGCGTGTCAAGCGCAATGCCGTCTTTCCATCCGCTTTTTTTCAGGTAGTTGCTGAGGCTTGCCACGGCGTCGGCAGCGATAAAAAGATCTATTTTTCCATCTCCGTCTCCGTCCACGGCCCGCTTTGCAATATTCGAAGGCATAAACTGGCAAAGCCCTATGGCGCCATAAATAGACCCCTTGATATGCAGCGGATCAATGCCGTTTGCAAAGCTATATTTGAGCAGGGCTTTTAATTCATCGTACGCCCAGTCAGCCTTAGATCCATTTTCTTCTGTATCCATGCCAGATGCTCATATGCGCCGGGCAGCTTGTCCAGATACGCTGAAAACGCTTCTGGCGAGCGGCTTACCGCCATGCTGGCAAGCGTGTGAAAGGCATGGTCTTTGCCCAGATAGGTGCCGAGCCTTGTTTCTACGAACAGCAGGGCGGCGGTCACTTTCTGCGGAACGCCGCTGCTCAGTTTGGCCAGGGCGAATGCGCTGGCGTTGGCTTCAATAAAGCTGCTGTAGGCTTGCGCGTTTTTATTCGTTACCACTCCCTTGAACCACGGTCCGGGTATGCCAAGTTCCGTTTCAAATGGCGTCACAGCATGTTTTTTAGTCTTGGGCAAGTAATGATTGGAATACAGCTCTGTGATTTTTATTCCCATGGGCTTCAGGCTCGGCGGGGTGTCAACACGCTGGAACAATGCATCGATTTTTTTGGAATCCAGCCCCTCCTGTTTTAATTTCTGGGAAAGTTGCTGCCAGGTCTCCGTCCAGGCGGGCTCTTCCTGAGTAGTTTTTTGGGCCGGAATGGATGCTGCAGCTGCAGGCACAGAAGAGGGAGCATGGCTTTTTTTGCCCGCTGCGCAAGAACTCTGCGAAAAGGCGAGCGCCGCAAGCAAAATCAGCAGGCAGAATGTTTTTTTCATATGTCGCTCAGGTGCCAGTGCATATTCAAATGAACAGGCTCTGGCGGCATAATGCGCAATGTTCATGTGCGCAAAGTTTACATTTTGGTGCAGATGCTTCCAATAAAGCGCGACTTCAGCTGCTTTTGCGCCAGCGAGCGCTTGACGGCCGACATTTTCAGTATTGCGCCCAGCACTCCGGCTAGAAGCCTGTGGCTAAAAAGCATGCAGTTGTCAAAGATAAGATCCTGCAGGCAGCCGCGGCATCAAGCTTCACCCTGACTTCCAGCACTTTCGCCTTGATGCCCCCAGGTTGCTGCCGATTTTTGAAGAAGCCCGCCGCGACTTTATTTTCGTAGTGCACATCGGCGACAATTTTCCGCCAGCGGCCGATCCGTCATGCCCCTACAAAATGGCTGCAATCATGGACGCATTTTCCGACCTGAAGGTCGTGGCTGCACATCTTGGCGGATACCGCCACTGGCAGTACTCTCTTGAAGCGCTGGTCGGCCGGGAAATCTGTATGGATACGTCATCCTGCAGCAGGAAATACCAGAGAACCTTCTCAGGGCCATCATGAACAAGCATCCTCTTGAAAGGCTGCTTTTTGTAACTGACTACCCCTCATGGCTCCTGTGCGCGAGCAGGAACTGCTGTAGGAGAGATTGGGCTTTTCAGATGAAGAACTTGAAGCTTTGCTTGAAAATAGTTCCAAATTAATCAGTGGGTAAGCGGCTGCCAAAGCAGCTGTAGCGCGCTTGCAGAACCTGTCGCGTGCCTTTTACAGAGCGCCTGCTATGCGCTTTGATAGTTGCTGGATCAATTCAGAAAGGGCGCAGACCATGCTCTGAAGATCTTCACCTGCAGGGCAGCTCAGCTGCACGCGTCCTGTTTTAATGATTTCGCCCATGTTTTGAACTGTCCATACCGTATCCAGGGTGACGGAGCCGCCGGGTTTTCCGTCAAAGCGGCGGATATCCAGCTGCAGCTTTTTGGCTGACAGCGTGCCTTGCCGCAAGGGCAGTGCCGATATGCCATTTTGTGCAAAAGCGTCGCTTAATACGCGTGCTATGCCAGTGCCCAGTTCTTCTCCCCATCTGTCATATTCATGTACGGTAATGCCGGCGCTGCCTTCGCCTGTCACCAGTTGAACGCGGGTCAGATATCCAGGCAGGTGAACAGGCATGATCGCTATGCGATCTTTAGAAACCGCTGTTCCGGACAGTGCAGGAGAAGGCAGCACATAATAGCGAAGCGGAGGTGTTTCGGTTGAAATTGACGGCATGGAGCAGCCTGAAAGCAAAAGCAAGATCAAAGCGAGCGGAAAAAGCTTCATTGATTTTTCCTTCCGAAAATCAGTGAGTTGGGGTTCAATTCGATAAGTGTTGCCAGGTCTGCGAGAGCCTGGGCAGCTTTGCGCAGCGAAAGCATGGTCTGGTTGAATTCTACTGCTGCGGCAGAATCTTCGCTGAACAGCGTGCGGGCAGAACGCGAACTCTTGCGCATCTCGGTCATGGCAGCGCTGGCTTCTCTGATGGCAGAGCGAGCCTCTTCAATGGCTTTTGAAGAAAGACTTGTCATAGAAGATGCGTTTGCAAGTGTTTTGTCTGCCTGTTCAGCCACAGTATGAACATCGCTTTGCGCCGAGCGGGCCAGGCTGTCAATGCTTGCAAGGGATTTTTCAAGCACTGTTTTGAGAGTGGCAAAGTTTTCCATTTGTTCGCGGGCGGTATTGCTGGTGAGCTTAAAGCTGGCGATCATACCTGATATGTCTGCTTGCTGAAACTGATCGCTAAGGCTTTTTACGCTGCGTACAATGTCCATGAGCATTTCCTGCAGAGGAATGTTCTGCAGTGTTTCCATGGCAGCATCCCATGAAGAAAGCTGCGTTGGTATCTGAGGCGAATTTTTGTACGGAGCAAGAGAAGCAATATCAACAGGATCAGCATTGGGCAAAAAATCCAGCTCGATGCAAAGTTGCCCGGTAAGAACGCTTGAAATCCCTAGAAAGCCACGCAAGCCTTGGGTAATCATCTTATCGAGCAAGCCATCGTCATCCCAAAAATCCTCATCGTCCTCCTGAATCAGGGTATGGGTCTTTTGCAGTTCCAGCTCAATGACTACCGGCGTCTTAAATGTCTTGCCGTCCTGTTCAGGCAGAATGTGTATGCTCTGGACCTTGCCGATCCTGATGCCTTTGAAATAAACGGGGGATCCAGGAATAAGCCCCTTGAGAGTCGTCTTGAAATACAGGACAAAGGTCGGATTTTTGCTGCCCAGTGTGCCCGCTCCAAGAAGCACGGTGAAAACAACGAGGAGCGCAATGGCTCCTAGAACGAAAACACCTATGAGCGTCTTAGTGCCGCGTTCTGTCATTTGGGTTCTCCATGGCGGCTTCTGCCGCGTGTCAGAAATTCAACAACCGCTTCAGGACCATTTTTAATAAGGCGGTGAGGATCACCGGTTGCAGCCATTGTCTTTGTTTGCGCATCAAGAAAAACAGAATTGCTGGCAATGGTGAAAATACTGTCCAGTTCGTGAGTTACCACAACAACGGTCATGCCAAGCGTATCTCTCAGCTGAATAATCAGCTCATCCAGTCTTGCAGAACTCACGGGATCAAGACCGGCAGAAGGCTCGTCAAAATACACGATTTCCGGGTCAAGTGCCAGGGCCCGGGCAAGTCCGGCGCGTTTTTTCATTCCGCCGCTGATTTCTGAAGGATAAAAATTTTCAAATCCTGCAAGTCCGACAAGAGCCAGTTTAAGTCGTGCAAGTTCCTGTATGTCTGCGGGAGAAAGATTGGTATAACGTTCAAGGGGAAGGGCAACGTTTTCGGCAAGGGTGCGTGAAGTCCAGAGCGCGCCGCTTTGGAACATGACGCCGGTGGTTCTCATGATGGAGTTCCGTTCAGCAGGGCTGCAGCCCCAGAGATCTCTGTCGCCGTAGCAAATGCTGCCGGCAGCCGGCCGGGTCAGCCCCATGAGCACTCGCAGCAGGGAGCTTTTGCCGCAGCCGGATCCGCCCATGATAATGAAGATATCCCCGCGCTGTACAGTGAAGTTTAAATCTCTCTGTATTACGCGGGCGCCATAGGCAACGGTAACGCCTCTGGCGGTTATTGCCGGTACAGTGCTGGTCATATGTCTATAATGGTAAATATGATGGTTATGATCGACGTGGATACGATGATGCCGACAATTGAGCTGACCACGGCTGTCGTCGTCGCCCGTCCGACGGCAGAGGCGTTTCTGCCGCAGCGTATGCCTTGATAGCAGCCGCACATCGAAATGATGAATCCGAACACAAGGGCGTGGAGCAGGCCTATCCACATATAGCTGAGCTTGAGAAATTCAAGCGTATTGTCCATATATGCCGTAGGCGATACGCCAAGCATCAGCACTCCGACTAAAAATCCGCCGGCGATGCCTGCAATATCGGCATACAGCGTGAGCAGAGGAGTCATTACAGCCATGCCAAGCACCCTTGGAAGCACAAGAAAATCCATGGGCGAAATGCCGAAGCCTGTCAGGGCGTCGATCTCTTCATTGACCTGCATGCTGCCCAGAACCGCAGCAAAAGACGCACCGGTACGGCCTGCGAGGACAATGCCGGTGAGCACTGGCCCCATGACACGGGTCATGGAAACGCTTACAAGTGACGCAATGTATATCTCAGCCCCAAAAAGCTTGAGCTGCATTGAACTTACAAAAGCAAGAATGAGCCCCAGCAGAATACAGGTGAGCGTAACAATAGGAAGGGCATCAGCGCCGCATTCCCGAAAAATGTTCCACAAATCACGGCTGCTCAGCGAAGCCTTGCCCCGCAGAAATCGCCCTATGCTTGCTGCAAGATCCCCAATGAATTCCAAAAGATTTTGAATTATCGCAGGACATGCGGTCAGTTTGCTGCCGATGAGTTCAAAAAAGCCGGGTGCGGTGCGCGTCCCCTGCTGATCCTTCGGAGGAACAGCCACAGCCATATCAAGCATGCGCACCATGCCTTCGGGCAGATGCGCATAGCTTACTGAGATTTGCCGAGCCTGTGCTTTCCTGATGATTTCAAGGCATGCTGCAAGAAGCAGGCTGTCCCAGCCATCAAGCCTGTCTGCATGGATTTCTATGCAGGCTGCATCTCGATAGCTGTCAAAGCCTCTTTCTGCTGCCTGAATAAGCTGCTGAGCAGAGCCTTTGTCATGAGTTTCTACGGTTTGACGTCTCCAGTCACCAGAAATATCCACAAGTATGCGGGCGTTATCAACGCTGAGTCTGAAATCGGGTTGCATTGCGGTTTTCATATGCCGGCAAGACTGAGCATGGCTTTGAAGGAAAGGTTCAAAATCGGCATGAGCACGTAGTTTAATGCCCCGCATGCCAAAAGAACGACAAGAATGATAAACCCTGTCTTTCCGATTCGGTCAAGAGACGAAGCCATGCGGTAAGGCAGAAGGCACTGCAGGATGTGCCCTCCGTCCAAAGGCGGGATGGGCAGCAGGTTGAACCAGCCGAGAACCAGGTTGGCGCTTATGCCGCCCAGCAGCATTTGCAGGAAAAAGTTGCCGATGTTGGAATGCAGTATGAAATCGTTCGGGGCAAGCAACAAAAGCCGCAGCAGCAGAGCCAGAAGAACGGCCAGAAGAAAATTGCATGCCGGTCCGGCAGCAGAAACTAAAAGTATGTCTCTGCGGTAATTGCGAAAGTAGCGAGGGTTGACGGGAACAGGCTTCGCCCAGCCAAACACGAACGGGGTGAACAGGCTTGTAACAACAAAGCAGCCCAGGCCGACCGGGTCGATATGCGGCAGGGGGTTCAGCGTAAGCCTGCCCATCATGCGTGCCGTAGGGTCGCCGCATTTAAGGGCGGCAAATCCATGAGATATTTCGTGGAGGATGATGCCCAGCAGAAAAGGAAGAAAGACGACGACGAGGTGCATGAGCTGAGAAGAAATATGTTCCATAACCTTGTTGGTTAGCATAACAGTGCGAGATGCGCAACAGCTTGACTGCGAAGTTCAGGGCAAAATCATTATAATGCCTCTAACGCTCCAAGCCAATGGAAGCTATGAGAGAATTGGCATGGAGGGGATCTGTGATAGCCTTCATCATGACTCTTTGTTTCCTTTTCACCTTGTCGTTTTTCTGCGAATTGAACACATTCAGGCATATCTTTCTGATTAGTGGGGTATTGGCTGCTAGCGTCTTTTTTCTGATCGTGCTGTCATCTTCGCAAAAGATCCACGTCCAGGACATAGTGCAGAGAGTTTTCTATTGACCAGTGCGCCCGGATCATTCCGCCTATTTGTTTAGCATTGTCTTTATGGGATGATATGTAATACCGATATTCCTGGATTTGTCTCCCGTTCTTCTCAACGACGCTGTTAACCCGCGTTATGCTTTATATTCCAGCGAACTTTTCGAATGACCTCATATTGTCCTTGCTGATATTGATACTTAGGTAAGAACGTGATTCCAGACGTCCATGCCCCTTGTCTGTTTCTTTCCAGGAGTCGCAAGGAAAGTCCTTCATGGCAAACAGTTGCACTGCGTCAGCATAAGCTGTCGGCTGATTCTTCTTCAAGCCAATGAGATAATCGGCTTTCCTGTCTATGATCTTCTCTGTTATGGACACCTGGCAGGCCATGGCGTCCATAGTCAGCGTAGCACCTTTGACATCAAGAGCATCCAGCAGGGTTGGGATCATGGTAAGTTCCGCATCTTTGCAATCGCCAAAAATTTGTCTGATAACCGTATGATTATCAGTGATAAAAGCGTTCAAAACATGGAAAACTTTTTATCCGATGGCTTCAGAGGCAGCCCCACTGAGGGATTTTCCATCGATGGAAATGACTTTTCCTGACAAGTCCGGATTATTGATGCTGACTTGCCGTGCAGGCAGGTTTTGCAGCATCTGCGTAGATATGTGAGCGAAACACCTGCAAAAAGGCTCACCGAAGGAATCCCGTTTTTAAGCTTCAGCTCTTCCATGAGTAATTCCTTATGGAAGTCGCAAAAATTCCAAACATCGATCCAATCTTTTGCGCCGCAAATCCAGCCGAAAAGGGCCATGTAAATGACATGCGATAAGCGGTGCAATTTGCAGCGATCATAGCGAGGATCGGGGATCTCTTTCAAAAAGAGCATGAACCTTCTGCTATCGTCGTCCATAGGTAACCTGAAATGGAGTTAATGGCTGACCATAGCACATAACAAGTTCAATTAAAATAGGTTTTACAATGATTTTATGATGTTTTTCCTCTGTAATTGTAATTATTTTGCCCTGAGATGCTCTTGCCCTGAAATACATGCTATTACTTCTCGACAAATTGGCGATGATTGGGCATGATAGAACTTCATGCCTGGCTTGTTTTTGATTTGCGAGCCTTGAGGAGAGTCCATGCCTGGCGCTATCGTTCGTTTTTTTCTTAAACTGGTATACCGTGTGACGCTGAGGGGCCGAGAACACTACGAGGCCGCCGGCGAGCGCGTATTTATATTGAATAATCCCGGTTCCATTATCGACCCTTTACTCATTGCAGCTGTGTTGCCGCAGCGTATCACGCTTATAGCTGACAGCGCCGTTGAAAACAAATGGTGGATGCGTCCCTTGCGCTCCCTTGCCGACACTGTTTTTCTTGATTTTTCCAATCCTGCGTGTACTGCAGCCATAGTTCGGCTTTTGGATGAAAGAAAGTGCTGCATGGTTTTTCAGAGCGGACACCTCAGCAACACCGCGAGACTTACGCGGATACTTGAGTCAGCCGCACTCATTGCCGAAAAGGCTCAGGCCGCGCTATTGCCGGTGCGCATCGACGGAGCGTCTCATTCGATTTTTTCCTATATGCGTCACCGCGTACGCAGGCGTTTTTTTGTGCGAGTAACCGTTTCTGTGCTTCCCCCGCAAAATCTTGTCCCCCCACAGGGGCTTCCCGCAAGAGAACGCCGCAGGCACATGGGAGCCATGCTTTATTCCATTATGATGGAATTGGACTACCGAGCCTCCGTAGGAAACTGGAATGTGCTCCAGATGCTTATGGATAGTGCTGGTCGTTCTGGCAGAAAATTTCCCATTGCAGAAGATCAGGACAGAAACGTGCTGACCTACGGGAATCTGCTTTTAAAGCTTTGCGTACTGGGGCATGCCTTTGGACGAATTTTCAAAGGAGAGCAGCGAGTTGGCTTTTTGTTGCCAACCTCCCTTGCCGGTCTTGTAGCTTTTTTGGGACTGCATGCCAAAGGGCATGTTCCAGCGATGCTTAATTTTACCGCTGGAACCGCGTCGGTGGTTTCTTGTTGCCGTACAGTACAACTTGTATCTGTACTGACTTCAAAAAAATTTCTTAAGCTTGCTGATTTGGGGGCGCTTGAACAGGCTCTTAAAGAAGCAGGTATGCGTCTGGTTTATCTTGAAGATGTCGCAGCCGGACTGACGATTGGAGATAAGCTGTGTGGCTTTTTTTCATCGAGATTGCGCATTGCTCCACCAACGCCATCCGGTTCTCCTGTGGCCATAATGTTCACATCGGGAACTGAGGGCATGCCTAAGGCTGTATTTTTAAGCCATGCCAACATCATTTCAAATCTCCACCAGGCCTTGACCATGTTTACCGTCGGTTCCGGTGATAAGATGTTCAACTGCCTTCCCATGTTTCATGCTTTCGGTCTTGGGATATGCACGCTTCTTCCGGTTCTGGCAGGGATACGCGTGTTTATGTATCCGTCTCCACTCCATTACCGCATTGTTCCACAGCTTTTTTATGAAAGCCAATCCACCATAATCTGCGGTACAGATACTTTTTGCGCAGGATACGCGCGTTATGGGCGTCCATATGATTTTTGCCATGCCCGCCTGGTCATCATCGGTGCAGAAAAAATGCGTGACAGCACGAGCAGCGCCTGGCGGCAGAAATACGGCGTCGAGCTTATTGAAGGGTATGGCGCTACTGAAACTTCTCCGTTGATTTCTGTTAATTCGCCGGCATATACCCGCAGGGGCAGTGTCGGCCGCATGGTTCCGGGACTTGTCTATAAGTTGCAGCCGGTACCTGGCATTGACGAAGATAATACAGGAATTCTTTGGGTAAAGGGGGACAATGTCATGCTCGGTTATATGCGCGCAAGCGCTCCCGGCGTACTTGAACCTCCTAAAGATGATTCCATGGGGATGGCCGACGGCGTTCAGCAAGGTGATGGCTGGTATGACACGGGCGATATTGTGCATATAGATGACGAAGGCTTTGTCTTTATCCGTGGTCGTGCCAAACGTTTTGCAAAGATTGGCGGAGAGATGGTTTCTCTTGCTGCCGTTGAAGAAGCACTGCGTGAAATATGGCCTGAATCAAGCCTTGGCATTGTGACTGTTCCTGATCCCCGCAAAGGCGAACAGCTTGCCCTTGTTATAGCTGCTGAAAATGTCACTACAGCCAGAATTGCGGCATATTTTGCCGCCAAGGGCATTTCGCCGCTCTGGACGCCAAAACGCATCGTATGTGTTAAGCAGCCCCCGTTGCTTGGATCCGGAAAATTTGATTATGTTGGCGCACGAAAGATCGTTATGCAGGACAAAGCATAAAGCATCTGCAGGCGCAAGCATCAGGAGGAATAGCATGTCTGATCGTGTCATAGTATTTGATACCACGCTTCGCGATGGCGAACAGTCGCCAGGCGCAACCATGGATTTGAACGAAAAGCTGCGTATTGCCCGCCAGCTTGAAGCACTTGGTGTTGATGTTATTGAAGCCGGTTTTCCTGCGGCAAGCGATGGTGATTTTAATGCGGTCAAGGTCATTGCCGAAACTGTCAGTCAGGCCCAGGTCGCCGGACTTGCACGAGCCAGTGCCAAAGACATAGACCGTGCCTGGGAAGCTGTGAAAAATGCGAAACACCCGCGTATCCATACGTTTATTGCAACTTCACCGATTCATATGGAATTCAAGTTGCGCAAGAGTCCGGACGAGGTGCTTGCGATGGCTGTGTCAGCCGTAAAGCGGGCCGCGTCATATACGGATAACGTTGAGTTTTCGGCTGAAGATGCATCGCGCTCTGACAAGGATTTTCTTGTCCGCGTGTTTACGGCATGCATTGATGCAGGAGCAACCACCATTAACATACCTGATACGGTGGGTTATGCCCAGCCGGATGAATTTGGTCAGCTTATTCGCTATATTATAGAAAATGTGCCCAATGCTGATAAGGCTGTTTTCAGCGTGCATTGCCACGATGATCTTGGTCTTGCCGTGGCCAATAGTCTGGCCGCTGTCAGAAACGGAGCAAGGCAGGTTGAGGTCTGCCTCAGTGGAATAGGAGAACGAGCAGGCAATGCATCTCTTGAAGAATGCGTTATGGCGCTTAAACTTCGTCCCGAATATTACGGGGTGGAATGCGCAATCAATAATGAACAGCTTTATCCTGCCTGCCATCTGCTTTCTATGATCATAGGCCGTCCGATACCGGCGAACAAGGCCATCATAGGCAGCAATGCCTTTGCACATGAATCTGGCATACATCAGGATGGCATGCTAAAGAACAGGGATACCTATGAAATCATGAGCCCGCAGGCGGTTGGGCGAAAAACTACAGATATTGTCATTGGCAAGCATTCTGGTAGAAATGCTGTGCGTACCCGCCTAGAAGAGTTGGGATACAGGCTCGATTACGACCAGGTCAATGCCGTTTTTGCCGCCATGAAGGAGCTTGCTGACAGAAAGGCCAAAATTCATGACGAGGATCTTGAAGCGCTTGTTTTTTCTGAAGTGTATCGCCTGCGCATACCGGATCGTTTCCGTCTGGGCAATATATGCGTTCAGACTTCCATGGGGTCCAATATGCCGGCTACGGCTGCCGTCGTTCTTCAGGATCGCGACAAAGAAGTCAGGCTTGCCGGATTTGGGACCGGTCCTATTGATGCGGCGTTCAATGTTATTTCGCAAATTTGCGGGACGAAGGCCGAGCTGGAAAAGTTTTCTGTCAATGCCATTACTGGCGGTACGGATGCTCAGGGTGAGGTTACAGTTAACCTGCGCGATGGAAAGCATGCTGCAACGGGTCGCGGAGCAGACCCGGATATCATAGTTGCAAGCGCAAAAGCCTACATAGACGCGCTTAACAGACTTGAGCACAAAGAAAAAGATGTAATCAGCTATAAACAGAATCCGACAGAGTAAATGGCTGAATAGTGCACAGGGCTGACACTGCGCCTGCAACATAAAAAACAGAAGGGAGAGTGGCGCCATGCAGCAGACGCTGGCTCAAAAAATTCTACAGATGCACACGGATGAGATTGTGCGTGAACCCGGGCAGATTGTTGAATGCCGTCTTTCCGGCGTGCTTGCAAACGATATTACCGGTCCTTTGGCCATAAAATCTTTTCGTGCCATGGGGGCGAAGCGGGTTTTTGACAAGAATAAGATTTTTCTTGTCATGGATCATTACACTCCGCAAAAAGACATAGCCTCAGCTAATCAAGTGATTGTTTCACGTAAGTTTGCCGCAGAAATGGGCATAACGCATTATTACGAAGGCGGCTGCGCCGGTGTTGAGCATGCACTCCTTCCTGAATTGGGCCTTGTCAAGCCATGTGACCTTGTAATTGGAGCAGACAGCCATACGTGCACTTATGGAGGCATCGGCGCGTTTTCTACTGGTCTTGGTTCAACAGACATCGCCTGTGGAATGGCCCTGGGCAAACTGTGGTTTAAAGTTCCACAGACCATACGTGTCGTCATCAGAGGCGTCATGCCCCAATGGGTCAGAGGCAAAGACCTTATCCTGCGTCTTATCGGAGAGATAGGAGTAGACGGAGCTTTATACAAGGCTCTTGAGTTTGTCGGACCTGCTTTGAAAGAGATTGATGTCGAAGCCCGCCTTTGCATGTCAAACATGGCCATTGAAGCGGGTGCGAAGTGCGGTCTTTTCCCTGCGGATGAGCTGACTCTTGACTATTGCCGTTCTCATGGCGTGCCTGCTCCTCAGCAGATCAGCGGTGACGATACTTCGGAAGCTGAGAGGGTTGTCACTATGGATATCACAGATATGGAACCTGTAGTTGCCTGTCCTCATCTGCCGGAAAATACAAGGCCGGTTTCCGAATTGAAAGACAAAAAAATAGATCAGGTCGTTATCGGGTCCTGTACAAACGGAAGAATATCAGACATGCGCGATGCTGCCAGAGTGCTGCGCGGCCGAAAAGTGGCAAAGGGCGTCCGATGCATAATTATTCCGGCTACTCCTGGAGTATGGCGACAGGCCATGAATGAAGGCTTGTTTGAGATTTTTGCCGAATCCGGATGCGTGGTAAGTGCGCCTACATGCGGTCCTTGTCTGGGAGGATACATGGGTGTCCTTGGCGATGGAGAACGCTGCATATCTACTTCCAACCGTAATTTCCGCGGTCGCATGGGCAGTCTGGAATCTGAGCTTTATCTTTCCAGCCCGTGCGTCGCAGCCGCTTCTGCCGTAACCGGCAGTATTGCAGATCCCGGCGTGCTGTAAGCGACGGAAAATTTCGGTGCAGACAACAAAGGAGTACTCATGCCATTTAACGGAAAAGTTCATAAAGTAGGGGCTCATATTGATACGGATGCCATTATCCCGGCGCGTTTTCTTGTTACGACAGACACAAAAAAACTTGGGGAAGCGTGCATGGAAGGGCTGGAGCCAGGCTGGGTCAGGCGTGTAAAAGAAGGCGATATCATAGTGGCCGGACGTAATTTCGGCTGTGGGTCTTCGCGCGAACATGCACCGCTTTCCATTATCGGGGCAGGAATACGGGCTGTTGTAGCCCACAGCTTTGCAAGGATTTTTTATCGAAACGCTTTTAACATGGGACTGATGCTTCTTGAAATAGGAGATCAGGTCAATAAAATTAATGACGGAGATGTGTTGGAGATTTTTCCCGGTGAAGGAAAAATCATCAATTCGACGACGGGAGACGAAATAATAGTTCCTCCGCTTTCTCCCATGATGCAGACTCTCATTGATAAAGGCGGAATGGTCAATTACGTCAGGGAACAACTGCGGAGCAATTGAATACAGGCGGACCTGCAAAGTATAAGCAAAGCCTCATGCATGGCATGAGGCTTTGCTTTATGCATTATTAAGGACAGATTTCATAACGTCCATAGCGGATTCAATCTTGGCACAGTTTGCCTGCGTACCCATATGTCCAAGCCGGAAAACATTACCACGGAGAGGACCAAGGCTTCCTCCCACAAAAAGACCTCGATTGGCCAATGCCAAGCGCCAATTTTCCCATGTCCAGCCGTCTGGTATGCGGCAAGCAGTGACAGTTGGCGACTTTTGAGCGTCATGCTCGGGCCACAGCTGCAGGCCGAGCCGTTCAAGACCGGCACGACATAATTCAGCTGCCTGGTAATGGCGATTGAACACTTCATCTATACCTTCCTCGTCCATGGCGCAAAGAGAGGCTTCTAGGGCAGCCATGCCCCACCAGTTCGGGGTATATGGGAACTTCATAACATCATGAATGGCGCCATCAAACGGCAACAGAGAATCATAACCTTCATAATGGCGGTTTCTTATCGTGTCCCATGCATTTTCACTGATGCTCATAAAGCTCATGTCAGGTGGGCAGGAAAGGCATTTTTGAGAGCCTCCAAGCACGCAGTCTGCATGCCATTGATCTGCCATTACTGGTGTCCCGCCAATGCTTGCTACGGCGTCAACTACAAAAAGAGGCACACCTAAATTATGTTTAAGCGCTCCTAGTTCCTCAAGAGGATTGAGCGTGCCAGATGGAGTTTCGCAATGTACTGCTGTTATCATA
>JAGAZG010000047.1 GCA_017940105.1 Mailhella sp.
GGATGGGTGACCCTGCATCCCCGCCATGCGGTGCAGGGGTTTTCTGGCCTGCCGCGCTATTCAGCCATTGCCGAAACGGCGCATGAGCTTGGCATACCCGTCATCGCCAGCGGCGATTTGTTTGCCGCAGAGGACGGCGTGCGCGTGCTGAGGCAAACCGGCGCAGCGGCGGTGATGTATGCCCGCGGCGCCCTGCGGGACCCCAGCGTTTTTTTCAGGCACAGGCAGATGATCCGCTCCTGCCGGCAGGATTGCGGGGAGCAAAAGCCTTTTTCGTGCGGCATGCCGGATCCTTCTGCGGGTGCGGCCAGGCTCCTGGGCGTCATGCGCCGCCACATTGAGCTCGCCCGCCGTTTTGCCCCCGGGGGCTCTTTCTTGAAGATGCGTACGTTTTTGCCCCGCTACGCAAAGGGACTGGATGGGGCAAGGCTGCTGCGGCAGGAGATAGTCGCCTGCGCGGATTGGGATGAGATGGAACGCGCGCTTGACCGCTTCGGGCGCTTAGCCTGCGGCACGGGAGAATAAAGCCATGCCCCTGGATAAAGTAGATCTCTGTGAGCTTACCTGGCCGGAACTTGAAAAATTCGTCGTTGAAACACTGTGCTGGAAGCGCTTCCGCGCGCAGCAGATATGGCGCTGGGTCTGGGCTGGAAACGTGTCGGATATTTCTTCTATGACAGATCTTTCCCTGCGCGACAGGGAGCAGCTTGCCGGCTCAGCCTGCATAGGGCGCCTGCGCACGGCAGATGTGCGCGTCAGTTCTGACGGCACGACAAAGTTTCTTTTGCAGCTTGGCGACGGCGAACTTATAGAGACGGTGCTCATTCCCAGCGATGCGCCGCAGCGTCCCGGCGATCTGACGGTGCGCATGACGCAATGCATATCGACGCAGGTGGGCTGCCCCATGGCATGTTCTTTCTGCAGCACGGGCAAGCTGGGTTTTCGCCGCAACATGACCATGGGCGAGATTATCGGCCAGGTGCAGGCTGCGCGCGCGTATCTTGGCGACACGCGTCCGGAGCGTCCCATTATCCGCAACCTGGTGTACATGGGCATGGGCGAACCGCTGCTTAATCTTGATGCCGTGCTTGACTCGCTCAAAACTTTGCAGCATCCGCATGGGCTGGCATTTTCTCCACGGCGCATCACCGTTTCTACCTGCGGCATACAAAAAGGCATGCGCGAGTTCGGTGAGAGCGGACTGGCCTACCTGGCCGTTTCATTGCATGCGCCTAACCAGCAGCTTCGCGAACAGCTTATGCCAAGGGCGTCGGCCTGGCCGCTTGACGAGCTTGTCGCCTCGCTGGAAGACTACCCCCTGAAGGCCAGGGAGCGCATCACGCTGGAATATCTCGTCATAGCCGGTGTGAACGACCAGCCGGAGCATGTCAGGCAGCTTGCGCGCATTTGCTCGCGCCTCAAGGCAAAGCTCAATCTTATACCGTACAATCCAACGCCGGGCACGGCTTACCGTGCGCCCACGCCCGAAGAACTGCTGCGCTTTGAAAAGGCCCTTTGGCAAAAAGACATTACGGCCATCGTGCGCAAGAGCAAGGGGCAGGACATAGAAGCGGCCTGCGGTCAGCTGCGCGCCGCCCATGAAGCCGGCGTGAGCCGGGCATAGGCCAATTCTTTTCTGGCGCTTGCCCGGGCAGGGCTGCATTTTGCTTGCTGCCGATTCATGCCGGCATTGCCATGTAGAGCATATTGCATAATCATCAAGGCATGACCGTTCATTAAGC
The DNA here is from genome assembly GCA_017940105.1 of Mailhella sp. Classification (GTDB taxonomy): domain Bacteria; phylum Desulfobacterota; class Desulfovibrionia; order Desulfovibrionales; family Desulfovibrionaceae; genus Mailhella. Next base: position 1,743 of record JAGAZG010000047.1, read on the forward strand.
ATGACTTGGCAGATTGCTCTGCAAGGCAATAAAAGCACGCCAGCCTGCTCATTTTACGCCGGAAGTCAATTCTGGCTATTCGCAGTCTGCGGGATTACCAGCTTTGCTGGCAATCCGTGCATGTTACGAATGTTTTCGATACATGCTCTAGCCGCTGCGTCCGGCACGAACGGAGCGCAAAAAAGCTTCCGGCAAGATTCTTGCCGGAAGCTGAAGAAGCTGTGCTGGCGGGGCTGGTTATTTCTTGCCCAGGCTCACCGTTGTGAAGAAGGTTTCGCCCCTGCGGTTGACCAGGAGCATGATCACGCCCCTGTCACGGTCGCGGCGCACTATGGAAGCAAGGTCGCCGGGCTTTTGCACCGGCTTCTGGTTGGCCGAAAGAATGACGTCGCCGCTGCGCAGTCCGGCGGCTTCTGCACGGCTGCCGGGCGTCACGTCAAGCACAAGCAGGCCCTTGATGTCAGAAGCGATCTGCAGGCGGTCGGCATCTTCAGGAGTGACGGATCTGAGGTTGAGTCCAAGCTCGATCTGCTCGCCGCGGGCGTTGGGCGAGCTTGCGCTGCCGCGTGAGGCCGCGCGTTCGCCAAGCTTGACGGTAAAGCTCTTTTCGTCGCCGTCGCGTATGACAGTGACTTTTGCCTCTGCCCCAGGTTTGAGCGAAGCGATTTTGCGGGTGGCTTCAGAGGCGCTTGCAACCTGGGTGCCGTCTATGCGCACGAGCACGTCGCCGGCGCGGAGGCCGGCCTTGTCGGCAGGTTCGCCAGGCATGACGTTGCCGATGATGGCGCCCTGGGCGTTTTTAAGGCCGAGAGCCTTGGCCATGTCTTCGCTCACGTCCTGAATGGCTACGCCAAGCCAGCCTCGGCTGACTTTTTTGCCGGCCCGCAGGTCGTCAATGATGCGCGAGGCCAGGCTGCTGGGGATGGCAAAGCCCAGACCCTGGCCGTTTGCCATGATTGCCGTGTTGATGCCGATGACCTCGCCCTTCATGTTGATGAGGGGGCCGCCGCTGTTGCCGGGGTTGATGGATGCGTCGGTCTGCAAAAAGTTGTCATAGGGGCCCGAATGCAGGTCGCGGCCCTTGGCGCTCAGGATGCCTGCCGTGACCGTGTTGTTCAGCCCGAGGGGGTTGCCGATGGCCACGACCCATTCGCCTACTTCCATGGAATCGGAATCGCCGAATTCCAGGGTGGGAAAGTCGCGTCCGCCATCGACCTTGAGCAGGGCGAGGTCGGTATCGGCATCGGTGCCGATGACCTTGGCCTGCAGGCCGGATCCTTTGCCCCCGTTGAGGTTGACGGTTATCTTGTCCGCTCCCTCGACAACATGGTTGTTGGTGACGATGTAGCCGTCGGCCGAGATGATGAACCCGGAGCCTAGCGCCGTGCTTTTGCGCTTTGGCGCGTTCTGACCGTCGCCGCGCCTGCCGAACGGTCCGCCGAACTGCTCAAAAAAACGCTCCATGCCGGGTATGTTGAACATGTCCATGACCGGGCTGGAGACTTCGCGTTCGGTGCTGATGTTGACGACCGCAGGACCGGCTTTTTTTGCGAGGGGCGCAAAGCTCGGCAGTTCTGCCTGGGCTGATGCGGCCATGAGCATGACGCCCAGCGCTGCCAGGCCGGCATGTTTAAAAATGGAACGCATGATGGAACTCCTTGTTATTTGAAGAATGGTGCAATGAATGGATCAGTTCGCCGCGCCGCCTTTGCCTGCGCATGAAGCGCAGCCTCCCCCGGAGTGGCACGGGGCGTTGCGGTTGAGCGCCTTGTTGTCAAGCCATGCGGGGCGCGGGCCTATTTTGAAGGGGAACGCCCCGGTTTTCAGGGGGCTGGGTGCAGAAACAAGGCGGCTTACAGCATTTGAACCGCATTTCGGGCATTTGATGACGTCGTCATCGTCAAAAGCCAGCTCTTCAAAGACATGCTGGCATTTCTGGCATTGAAAATCAAACAGGGGCATGCGTAAAAACTCCTTGACGTTTTGGCATGATGTTTTTTCTGCAAGCTAGATAAGCACGGTACACCATATGGCAAGCCTGATGCAAAGGGTGTTTTGCCCGGCGCCAGTGCGGCAGGAAATTTTTTGAAATATTTTTTATTGTTTAAAAACAGCCAGTTATACTTTGTTCGTTGCAGTGTTCAGGCATAAAAAGTGGGTTTTCTGCGTTTTTCTTCCATTCTGTTTCAGAGCGGTCTTCCACA
>JAGAZG010000048.1 GCA_017940105.1 Mailhella sp.
CTTTCCCGACGGCATGACCTATGACCTTGCGTTCGACTCAACGCCCCCCATCATCGCCTCCATCGAAGAAGTGGTGAAGACCCTGGTCGAAGCCATCTTCCTGGTCTTTCTGGTCATGTGGCTATTCCTGCAGAGCTTTCGCGCAACCATCATCCCGACCATCGCAGTCCCCGTAGTGCTCCTGGGCACACTGGGCATTCTGCTCGCCTTCGGCTACAGCATCAACACGCTGACGCTGTTTGCCATGGTGCTGGCCATCGGCCTGCTGGTCGATGATGCCATCGTGGTCGTCGAAAACGTGGAGCGCGTCATTCAGGAAGAACATCTCTCCCCCGTGGAAGCGACAGAAAAATCCATGGACCAGATCAGCTCTTCGCTGATCGGCATCGGCGTCGTGCTTTCGGCCGTTTTCCTGCCCATGGCCTTCATGAGCGGATCCACCGGCGTTATTTACCGCCAGTTCTCGGTGACCATTGTTTCTTCCATGACACTGTCGGTCCTTGTGGCACTCATACTCACGCCAGCGCTTTGCGCCAGCATGCTCAAGCCTCATACCCAGGGCGCGCAGCATGGCTTTTTCGGCTGGTTCAACCGCATGTTCAGCAAAAACCAGATGCGCTATGCCTTTGGCGTTCACGCTCTTGCCAGGCGCGGTTTCCGCATGATGATCATTTATGGCGCACTCGTCTGCGCCCTGGGGTTCGTCTATAAGCAGATACCGTCGTCATTTCTACCCACCGAAGACCAGGGTGCGGTCATCGTCATGGTTCAGATGCCGCCCAACACGACCCTGGCGCAAACAAAAAAGCAGTTCCGCGAAGTCGCTGATTTCGTATTTGAAACCGAAAGCGACATAGTGCAGTCTGTCATGTATGTGGCCGGCTACAGCATGGCCGGCGTGGCTGAAAGCGCCGGCATGAGCTTTGTCAAGCTCAAAGACTACCAGTACCGCACCAAGCCCGGGCAGGATGCCGCATCAGTAGCTGCACGCATACGCCAGCACTTTGCCGGAGTTCTCGACGGCATGGTGATCGCCGCCATCCCTCCAGCGATCATATCCCTCGGCATGACCAACGGCTTCACCCTAGAGCTGCAGGACAGAAGCGGCGTCGGTCACGAAGCTCTGCGCGCCGCAGGCCAAAGGCTGCTGGGCGCAGCCTTTGCCCATCCGCTCATTGCCTATGCGCGCCCCACCGGCATGGATGACATCACGCAGTTCAATATTCATCTCGACAACGCAAAGGCCACCAGCATGGGGCTTTCACTCGCTTCTGTGAACACAGACGCATCCATCATGCTTGGCGGTGCCTACGTCAATGACTTTGTGCACCATGAACGCGTGAAAAAGGTGTTCATCCAGGGCGACGCTGACGTGCGCCGCCATCCTGAAGACCTCAACCGAATACAGTTCAGAAACGTCTACGGCAAGATGGTGCCCTTCAATTCTGTGTTCTCTACAGACTGGTCTTATGGGCCCGCCGTTCTCGAACGCTATAATGCCATGCCCGCACTCGAATACCAGGGCGAACCCATACCCGGCATCGCTTCCGGCACCGCCATGGAGATCATGGAAGAAGAAGTCAGGAAGCTGGGCAAGGATTTCGGTATGGAATGGACCGGCCTTTCCTACCAGGAAAGGCTTGCGGGCAACCAGACGACCATGTTGTACGCACTTTCCGTACTCGTCGTCTTTCTGGCTCTGGCAGCCCTGTACGAAAGCTGGTCCATCCCCTTTGCAGTGCTCATGGTCATCCCTCTGGGCATACTTGGCGCGACGTCCGGCACCTGGATCCGCGGGCTGACCAACGACGTTTACTTTCAGGTGGGCATCCTGGCTGTCATGGGCCTTTCTTCCAAAAACGCCATCCTTATCGTGGAATTTGCCCGCAACCTGCGTGCCGAAGGCAAGTCGCTCCTTGACGCCACCGTTGAGGCATGTCGCATCCGCCTTCGCCCCATTCTCATGACCTCCCTGGCTTTCGGCCTGGGCGTGCTCCCCATGATGTCTGCCACTGGCGCAGGCTCTGCAAGCCAGCACGCCGTCGGCACCGCCGTCTTCTGGGGCACCGTTGTGGCGACGGTTCTGGGCATTTTCTTTATCCCGACATTCTTTGTTGTCATCTGCTCTTTGACGGCATGGATAGGCAGACAACTGAAAAGAAAGCCAAGATATAATTGATTGATGACCGCATAGTCCGGTAATGCTGCGCCCCGGCCGCCTGTGACGGCCGGGGCGTTTCATGTCTGCAGAGCTATACAGGTCAGGAATTTTCATTCCATTCTTCAAGCCGAAAACCCATGTGCGGCACCGTGGTAAGTATAGGCCTGCCCGCATTGGCAAGCGCGCGGCGCAGCATATGGATATGCACCCGCAACGAATCGCTTTCCGGTGGTGCATCGCCATACAGCTCATGTTCAAGCTCTTCCCTTGAAACGACGCCAGGAGCTGAACGCATGAGCCTGGCGAGTATTGAAAATACTTTGGGGCGCAGGGAAAGATTTTGGCCAAGGCAAAGCGCCGTATGCCTCTGAGGATCAAGCACTATGCCTGACCAGCGGAGCACTCTGGTCGCCTGCCAGGCGCGGGAGCGCCGTACAAGAGCACGTATCCTTGCTTCAAGCTCAAGCATCACAAAAGGCTTTGTGACAAAATCATCAGCCCCCCAGTTCAGGCAAAGTACCCGGTTTTCCATGGATGAACTGTCTGTAAGCATGATGATGGGCACGTCGCTGCCAGCCTCTTCACGCAGTTTTCTGCAAAGCGACAAGCCATCCAGCCCCGGAAGCAGCACGTCAATGACAATTACGTCATACCCCCCGCCGGAAGCCTGATGCCATCCTGCTATTCCTGTTGAGGCAGAATCCAGGTCGTAGCCCAGCTGCTCCAGATAAGCGTACATTTCCGCCAGCATCTTGTCATCGCTTTCTGCAATGAGCAGACGGATGGTCTTTTGCTTTACGTCCATATTCATTGAGCTTCCCCTGTGAACACCTTGCGGGGCAGGCCGTCCTCAGCTGGATGCGCCAACGCAGGATAACTTTGCAGATTGCGCTGCATGATTGCATCGGCATGATTAAAGCATTGCGGCTTATTCCAAGGCAAAGTCATACTGCTCAAGCTTATCCATGACGGCAGACAGAATCATGGCCATAACGCCCGAAACCATGGCGGCAGCATGACCTGGAACTTCCCTTATGTCCTTTCCCAAAAGCCTGCGAAAAAAAACAGCCGGACATTCCTGCGTCTGCGTGCGGACCATGGGTTCCGCATAAGCGCTGAATGCCCCGTCGACAAAGTCTTTGCCCTCGTTGCTGCTGTATCCCAGTGAGCGCAGCATTATTTGCGTGACGCGCAGATATTCCAGGACGACAACGTTGGGCGCCTGCACCATAAGCGCATACAGTACAGCAGCATGAACATAAGCCCGCCATTCCAAAAGCAAATGTTCGCGGTTTTCTTTTGTGTCTGCCGGCAATCCTGCCTGTCTGGCAAGAGAAAGCACGCCCTGCTCCCCTGTATTCAGTTCAAAAAGCATGCGGGCCGCATCAACAGCTTCCGCAAGAGAAAGTCTGCGCCTCATATTAAATTTCTCTCCTGAACAGGTCAATATGGAAAGCTCCGTCGTTTTGCAGCAGCTCTGATGCAGATACATGCGGCAGCATGAAGTTCATCAATGGCATACGCCGTCCAAACCGCAGGCATGCGCGGATTCAACTTTCTGCCCTGCATCGGGCAAGCCTTGCAGCACGCCAAGAACTGACGGAACGACTTTTTCAAAAGGTCCATAGCCCCTGGCAACGGCGGAAAGAGAGCCGTTTTCTAACTGCACAAACAAGGTTGGATAGACGACAAAATCTCCAAGGTATTCTTCGGCCTTGGCGAGTTCCTGCCGTGCGCCGCAGCGCATCTCACCTGAAGCCAGAGCATCAGCCAGGGCATTGGACTCAACTCCCCACCGCATTGCCAAAGCAGCCTGCACATTAAAGTCCAGCACATCTTGTCCGCGCAGGTAAAAGGCTTCCTGAAAAGATTCAAGCTGCTCCAGCTCATGCCCAGGGGCGAGCTTTTTCAGGGCATGCAGAAGCAGGCAGGAACGCGATGAATCCATAAGCACGCTGTGTTCTTTGCTTAAAAGGCGAAAAAAAGCGTCACCGATTTCCCTGCCCGTCGTATCAGACAATCGCCTGAAAAAAGCACGCAAGCGAGGTGTTCCCATGCCTGACGTCTGCAATGGTTCATCTACAAGATTGCCGCACATCACGCTGACGCCAAGTCCAAATCGTTCCTGCAGTTTACGGAGCACCGGTGCAAACCCAAAACACCAGGGACAAAAAATATCAGACACATACACGAAGTTAACCATGTCTGTTCATACCGCAAACAGACCTGGATTCCAAGAGAAAATGCCATTATGCTGCTCCCCGGCCATGCATGCCCGCATAAGCCTCGTTCATATTCTTGACGACATGAATATTATTACGTATAAATATAAATTCCGCAGATATTATCGCAGGCAAAAGTATGCAGCAGCAAACCGTCATTGACATAATAGAACAGACAGCCCCCCTTTCGCTGATGGCTGACTGGGATCATTCAGGCATACAGGTCGCCTCTTCCCGGAAGGATATAAGACGGCTTGCCGTATGCCTCGATCCTCTGCCCGAGCAGATTGCGCTGGCTGTCCAATCCGGCGCGGACATGGTTTTGAGCCATCACCCGCTGGCCATGCACGCACAGTGGACAGATTCTCTCAATACCTTCACTGATGCGCTGCGGTTGCTTTACGCGCACGACATTCCCCTTTATGCAAGCCATACCACACTGGACGCAAACCCCCTTGGCCCATCGGCCTGGCTGCCTGACGAACTTGGGCTTACCGAACGCCTTCTCCTTGAAAAAACAGGTTTTTTTGCATCCAATGAAAGGAACATTGAAGGTGGTTTCGGCTGCGTTGGAAACCTGCCGCAGCAAACGCCCTTTGCCGCGCTGCTGCATATGCTGGACAAGCTGTTGCCTGGCAGCATCATGCGCACAACCGCCAGGCTTGCAGGACGCGTTCCGGATGCAGTGAGCAGGGTTGCCGTTTGCACAGGATCCGGCGCAAGCCTCACGGACGAGGCTGCAGCTGCCGGCGCCGAACTTTACATTACTGGGGATGTCAAATATCATGATGCGCTTTTGCTGCTTGCCCGCAACAGTAAAGGCTGTTCCAACCATTGCTCCATGGCCATCCTGGATGTGGGGCATTTTTCGCTTGAAGAAGAAATGATGCGTCGCTTTGCCCTGTTGCTCAAGACAAGACTTTGCGAAACAGACGTCATCTTTCTGCCTGGAAGGGATCCCTTCCAGCATGTCACCTTTCTTTCTGAAGAACCGGAGATACTGTCGTGAGCCTCTACATCAACCAGATCCGCCAGCTTGCCGCTCTCCAGCGCGTCGATGACGGCATACATGCCGTACAGCTGGAACTTGAAGCCGCCCCAAGGGAAGTGCAGGAACTTGAAAAGAGCTTTGCAGCCCAGGATTCGCAGCGCAGCTGGATTCAAGACAAGATCAAGCATCTGCAAGACCAGCAGCGCCGCCTCAACTATGACATCAAAGATGAAGAAGCGCGTCTTTCCAGCAGCAGGAACAAACTGATGCAGGTGGAGAACGACCAGGAATACCAGGCGGTGATGCGTGAAATCGACATTATGAAACGCCAGAACCAGACCAGGGAAGAAGAGCTTACCGCCCTGCGTGAAGAGCTGGCCAAGCAGGAAGAAAACCTTAAAAGCCAGGAAACTTCCTGGGAAGCATCTAAAAACGAGCTCGAAATGCAAAAGAGCGGGCTTCAGAAACGTCTGGACGCCTGCAAGGAAAAACTGGCCGGACTCGAGGCACAGCGCAGAGACGTTGGCGGATCCATTGAACCGCCCATCCTTAAACGCTATGAATTTATCCGGGATCGCCTCCGCCACCCCGTCATAGTTCCCGTTGACGACGGCATTTGTTCAGGTTGCCATATGATGCTTCCGCCGCAGACTTTTGTGGAATTGCAGCGAGGTTCCAGCATTCTCAGCTGTCCAAGCTGCCAGCGACTGATTTTCTGGAGCGCCAATATTCCTGAAGAAGCAGCCCCGCAGTCAGCCGAACAAAAATGAGTTTTACTTTCCGGAGTCGGACGGGCTGTCGCTGCGCGCCTCTGGCGCGGGGAGGAAAGTCCGGGCTTCACAGGGCAGGATGCTGGCTAACGGCCAGAGCGGGCGACCGCTGGCAAGCGCAACAGAAAGCAGACCGCCATCGTTCAGGGTGGCAAGGGTGAAACGGCGAGGTAAGAGCTCACCGGCCGTCATGGCGACATGGCGGGCCAGGCAAGCCCCATCCGAAGCAAGACCAAATAGGGAAACCGGCCGGCCCGGCCCATGGTTTCCGGGTAGGTTGCTGGAGGGCGCAGGCAACTGCGCTCCTAGAGGAATGACAGCCGCCGCCTCATGGCGGCACAAAACCCGGCTTACAGTCTGACTCCCAAATGTCGGGGAAGGAGCTTACTCCCTCCCCGTTTTGCTATTAATAAGAGAAAAAACATGAAAAATGAAACCTGGGCCATCATTCTCGCCGCTGGACAGGGCAGCCGCCTTCTCACTGCCACAGGCGGAGAGGCAAAGCAATTTCTCAAGATTGACGGATATCCACTCTGGTGGCGCTCTGCAAAAATTCTTGCTGACTCTCCTCTTATCCACGGTCTTGTACTGGTTTTTCCGGCAAACCGGCGTAGTGAAGCTGAAGAGCAGCTTAATCTGCTGTGCAGTGAAAAAGACCCAGGAGTTCCGATTGTCATTGCAGAAGGA
>JAGAZG010000049.1 GCA_017940105.1 Mailhella sp.
CCCTGGTGTTCCTCTTGAAGTCTGCTTTGAAGCGGGGTACGTCTTTTTAAACGCGGATGCTGCATCAAATCTGCAGGCAGGCGATGTGCTCATGCCGGACACATGGACGCCACCGGCAACGATCAGGGCTCTTTTCTGGCAGGGAAGCTCCGCCTGCAAGATCATGGAATGCAGCTTCAGTGAAGGAAAAGCAACTATTTCAACGTGTTTAACGGAATCCGATGATATGGAAAACATTGCAAATGAGCTGGAAATTCGACTGAGCTTTGAACTTGAACGCAGAATGATCTCCATTGCCGATCTTGAAACGCTTTCGCCGGGATATGTATTTGACCTGGAATGCGACGCTCAATCCCCCGTCACTGTCAGGGCCAACGGCAAGCCCATAGCCTTGGGCAGGATTGTGGACATCAATGGCACGATCGGCGTTCAGCTGACGCAAAAACTGTAGCAGCACGGAGCCGTCATGGCCAGCATCAACCCGTTATTTCTCATGATGGGGCTTTCCCTTCTCGGACTAGCGCCCTTCTTTCTCATGATGGTGACCTCCTATGTCAAAATTGTCGTCGTCACTACGCTTGTGCGCAACGCGCTGGGCGTTCAGCAAGTGCCCCCCGCCATGGTCATGAACGGCCTCGCCATAGTGCTCACCGTATTTATCATGGCTCCTGTGGCCATGGACACGTTTGACATTGTTAAAAATCTGCCTGTGCCGGCCAATCCCGGCCCCATAGAGATGATCGAATTGGTCGATCAGGCGTCCCCGCCCCTGAGACGCTTTCTTGCTGCTAATTCCACCGATCAGGTCAGCAACATGTTTGTCAGCACGGCCAGACGCATGTGGCCGGAAAACAGGCATTCGCTTATCAGCAAAGAGAACCTGCTCATTCTCATCCCATCGTTCACTATTTCTGAGTTGACCAAGGCTTTCCAGATCGGCTTCGTCCTTTATCTCGCTTTCATTGCCATAGACCTTATTATCTCTAATATTCTATTGGCCATGGGCATGATGATGGTTTCGCCGACAACCATTTCCTTACCCTTCAAACTTCTTTTATTTGTTACCCTGGACGGCTGGCTCAAAATCAGCCAGGGGCTTTTGCTCAGCTATAAATAACGCTATGGAGGAGCCATGCAGATCAACACCACGATTCAGGACGGCATTTCCGTCACAAAGGTTGCAGGACGCATGGATGCAACAACCGTTACCGCATTTTCAGAAGAATGCCAGAACCTGCTTAATTCCGGAGCAGGCAGGGTGATCATTGACCTTGGAGGCCTTGAATATATCAGTTCTGCGGGACTGCGCGGCATCCTTACCATGGTCAAATCCTGCAAAGCCAAGGGAGCAGCGCTCGCTTTCTGCTCGCTTCAGTCCATGGTTGCAGACATGTTCAAGCTTTCAGGGTTCACGTCAATGCTTAATGTGTTTGACAGCATAGACGAAGCTGTTGCAAGTCTTCGCTGATCCGCCGTCGTTTTTGAGTCTGATTCAGGAGGATAACATGCCTCAGCTCAATGTTCCTGCTCGCCTCGAACAACTGGCTTTCGTCAATGACTTTCTGACCGCAAATATTCCCCAGGAATTTCGTGCCTGCCTTTCAAACCTTGAACTTGTGGCAGAAGAGCTTCTGGTCAATGTTTTCAGTTACGCATACCCTGAAGGAACGACTGGAAAAGCGGAAATACTGCTGAAGAGCATATATTTTGACGGCCGCCCCATGCTATGCTTTACCATCAAAGACTGGGGTGCCCCGTTCAATCCGTTTGCGGAAGCACCCAAGCCGGATCTGACGACAGATGCGGAAACCAGGCCTATAGGAGGGCTTGGCATATATCTCATATGCAATGTAACGGAGCACCAGGCCTACTCGTATGAAGCTCAAGCCAATGTAATAGACGTGTATTTTGCCTTGCCGGAGAACCACTGATGCCTGCTGCCAAGCGTGGGCATTCATTCATTAAAGCTGCCGCGATAATCCTGCAGGTTCTGCCATTCTGCGCTGTTTTTACGAGCGCCAGGGCTGGCGCCATACTTTCAGAAGACATAAGCATATCTGAACGCAGCGCGCTTGAAAGCGCACGCCCGCACGAATACCTTGTGGACAGCATGGATCTGGCAGCCCTTTCGCCTCATGCGCATCTGCTCATGCGCCCCATGGTCACTCCTCAGCTGGCACTTGCCATGCGGTCAGGCAAAATCAAAACGCCTTCTGAAGAATGGCAGCGAATCATACGAAAAGCTTCTGCGGCGTATGCCCTTCCGGAAGATCTCATTGCCGCGGTCATACATACGGAATCCCGCTTTCAGGCTGACGCCGTATCCCCCAAGGGTGCTCAGGGCGCCATGCAGATCATGCCTTCAACCCAGGCGGCGCTTGGACTTATCGATCCTTTTGATCCGGAAGCCAATGTCATGGCCGGATGTGCTTTTTTAAAAAAACAGATTGATGCCTTTGGCGATATTGACCTGGCACTTGCCGCCTATAATGCCGGACCGGCCAACGTAAAAAAATACGGCGGCATTCCGCCGTTTCCTGAAACCATGGCCTATGTAAGACTTGTCAACGCACGCCGTTCTGAGGTGCAGGAAAAAGCACCGATTGCCGTCGATGCAGGAAAAAAACATGAGTAAGACGCCTGTATTTCTTGCCGCTGCCTGCACTGCGCTTTTATTAGCCTCCGGCACCGCTCTTGTTCTTCTGCTCTGTCAGTCATGGGAAGACGGAAAACGTCTTGAACTTCAAAACAGAGAGCTTCAGGCATCACTTGAAGCTTCCAGAGTACGCATAGAAAATTTTTGCGACTATCCTGCTGAAGCCATCTGCCCGGTCGATACAACATACGGCAGCTCACCACAGCGTCCTGCAGTTGCATCAGAGATGAATCCTGAAGCCAGCGGAAGCTATTCCCTGCCAGAGCCTCAATCCAGAGCTGAGGACCAGAACTCTGTTCCGGCAGAGCGCAAGGATGAAACTGCACAGCTGATGTTATCATCTGAAGCAGCAAAGTTTTTGCAGCCTGCAGCCGCACCAGAAGCACCTGCAACAGTTGACGAATCCACCTCTGCTTCTGCAGCACCGGCGCCAGATGAAAACACGCATAAAAAACCGCCAGTCCTTTCCTCCAAGCCAA
>JAGAZG010000050.1 GCA_017940105.1 Mailhella sp.
ACCGCAGAAAGCATATCGCCGTTGACCTGCTTGTCAGCCGGCTGCACGGCGTGGCGCGGCGCACTGTGGACATAGCGGCCAACCTGCTGAGCCTTTGCGCGCTCAGCCTTCTTCTGTTTGGCGGCTGGCGCATCGTTGAGCTTACTTATGACATCAATTCCGTGGCTACCAATGTGAACATGGCCATCATCAATTGCACGCTGCCCATCATGGCCTTTGCCACCATTGTGCTTACGCTGAAAGACCTGGTAAGGTTGCTGAAAGCGCCGGTTTCTTCCGGAGCTGGCCTGACCAGGGCAGAAGGAGCGGAGGAATAGCATGGAATTATTCATTTTTATCGGATCGCTCTTCCTTTTCCTGTTCCTCGGCGTACCCATCTGGCAGGTGCTGGTGCTTTGTTCTGCCGTTCTCATGATACACAGCGGCATAGGCATTGATCCGCTCATCATTCCCCAGGCCATGCTAGACGGCTCTGACAACTATGCGCTGATGGCCATACCGTTTTTCATTTTTGCCGGCGAGATCATGTCTGCCGGCGGTCTTTCTGTGCGCGTGGTGCGGCTTGCCCAGCTTCTGGTGGGCAGAATCCGCGGCGGCCTAGGGTATGCGGCCATTTTTGCATCCATCATTTTTGCCGGGCTCATGGGGTCGTCCGTGGGTGAGGCAGCCGCTCTCGGCGGTCTGCTGCTGCCCATGATGAAAAAGGTCGGGTATAATCCCGGCCGTGCCGGAGCCGTTATTTCTGCCGGAGCCGTGCTCGGCCCCATTATTCCGCCGTCCACCAATTTTATCATTCTTGGCGTTACCGTTGGCCTTTCCGTCACCAAGCTGTTCATGATAGGCCTTGTGCCAGGCATACTTCTTGGCCTTGCCCTCATGGTGCTCTGGTACGTCATTGTGCGCGTGGATGGATACGATGATCACATAACATTTACGCGCGAACAGGCAAAGGCCATTGTCATCGATTCCTGGCCGGCCTTTCTCATGCCTGTGCTGCTTCTGGGCGGGATCCGCTTCGGCGTTTTCACGCCGACAGAGGGCGGCGCATTCGCAGCCATTTATGCCATTGTCGTCTGTCTTTTTTACTACAGGGAGCTTTCTTTCCGCGAACTTTTGGAAGTCAGCGCCAATTCAGCCCGCACCACGGCGGTGGTCATGCTGGTCGTGGCAGCCGCTTCTGCCGTAGGCTGGTTCATTACGTCCGCGCAGATACCGCAGCAGGTGGTTTCGCTCTTCCAGCCGCTCATCGACAAGCCTATCGTGCTGCTGCTGGCGCTCAACGCCTTTTTGTTTATTGCCGGCATGGTCATGGATCTCACGCCCAACATTCTTATTTTTGCCCCGGTGTTCTTTCCGCTGGTCAAGCAGGCAGGAATCGATCCCTATCAGTTCGGCCTGCTTTTTGTGCTCAACCTGGGCATCGGCGTCATCACCCCTCCGGTGGGCACCATACTCTATGTCATCTGCGGTATTGGCAATATCCAGATATCGCTTCTGATACGCAAGCTCATTCCCTTTATCCTTGCCGAAATTCTGGTGCTCATACTGCTTTTGCTGTTCCCGCCGCTTTCGCTGGTCCCCATGAAAATGCTTGTGTGACCAGGCATTGGTTTTGATGCAGACTCCCGGACGGCATTGCCTTCGGGAGTTTTTTATGGGCTTGTTTATGCGCTCTTTTCATGAGAACGCTTTCAAGAAGTATTGAGTCTTCTCTCTGCACTGTACAAACGCATATGCCCTTGGGCCAGCCATTTCGTTTACCGCCGGTAGTGAATGGGCTGCGCGTCCCTGAAGGAAGCAGCTTCGCCGTAGAGATGAAAAAGTCCCGCCCCTCAAGAAGCGCTTTGCAGATCGTATGTGCCGCGCAAAGCGTTCAGCTTTTCCCGGCTGCAAAAAGATATGGTCGTGACTCCTGGTGTCTTGTTCTGCAGAGATGCGTGCAACTTTACCCTTGGCATCGGCGTTATCCTGTTTTATCATGACGCCAAAGATATTAACAATCAGCCGCAACGGCGGCAGGAGTTCATCATGAAGCATCTGACCTTTGCATGGCTTTTGACTATATCGCTTTTTGCAGCTCCTGCATTCGCAGTCAACGCGCCCTCTGACGAAGTGAACAAGGCGTCCATTTTCCTCAGGGATTTCGAAAAGGAAGTCGAGCGTGCCCAGGGCGCCGATGCGGGCCGCTACTTCAACAAGCAGGAGACTCTCAGCCGCGTCAAGCGCCTTTCGCAGGAGTACCCGGACGACCCTAAGGTGCAGGAACTGGTGAGGCGGACCAGCATAGTCCTCATGAAGAGCAAGGGCGGCTACATGGAGATCACCCCCGCCATGACCGCCTACAAGCGCAACGAGGCCGAGCTGCGCGAACGCTTTAAGTCGCTCAACCAGTCTGCTTGGGAAGATCAGCTCAGGCAGAAAACTCCCATCACCAAGGTTTTTCCAACGCCTGTGCCTGAAGAAGTGGACGTGCGCGACTACCTGGAGAAGTATGTGCTGCTTGAGGACGTGCGCTACCCGGCCAATCAGTTTGTGGGCGCCACAGGAGAATACATCTATGTGGGCAAGCCTTCGTCCGGATACTATTTTGTCTCCATGCAGGGGCGGCACTGGTCCGGCCCCTACGAGGCCATACGCCGCTATCGCAGCATGGTGGACGCCAGCCTTGGCGACAACCTTAAATTTAAAATCCTCGGCAAGATCACCGGCCTTGTCATGGAATCGCCCGACGCCTCCGAAGACAAGCGCAGCCCAGAGGCCTGGGGCTGGATCGTCACGCCCGAAATGCTTTATACCGGCGACCGCGTGCTGGCCATGTACGATGCCCAAAACGAAAATTCCGGATACTTTTTCGGCGAAGACCAGGTTGAAAAGATCAAGGACGCCTGGTACACTATCAAGTCCGTGCCCGACAACGTGGATCCCAAGCGCCTGATGGAAATTTTCGCCACCGCCATCAAGGAAAAGAACTACAAGCTCTACCTAGAATGCATCAACCCCGTGCGCGGCGACGGCGACGTGGGCAGGTCGCTTATGCGCTACCACTGGGACCTGCATCAGGCGCGCTACCAGAACGAATATGTGCAGGCCGTGTTTGACGAGCCCAAGATCACCGTGCTCAAGGGCTTTGACGACGACAATGACCTGGAAGGCTACTTTCTCGACGCCGGCCAGCGCGAACAGCTGAAAAAGATGGCCGGCGAGCGCGAGGAAATGGCCATTGTCATGAGCCGCGCCTATGAGGAAAACGGCAAGCAGCGCGGCTCAAAGAACCGCCATGAGCTGATCCGCAAGGGCAACGGCCGCTGGTACGTGAACACTTATGACGTGCGCTTTTAGCAAAGGGAGGATGACATGAACGCAATGCGATATCTGTCCGCGCTTTTGATCGCCGGCTGCGCCATGGCCGCCCTGCCCGGCGCTACCCTTGCCGATGGCGTAAGCAATGACCCCCGTAATGTTTTGCTGTTTGACAATGTCGTACCGGCGAGCGGTAGGGATTATGCCCAGAAGAAAATGAACGCCTTTGCCAAGGCATATAATGAGGTCTCGGGCTGTCTTGCAGACAAGCTGCCGAAAGAAGGCGAAACCTTTGCATTCCTGCCGGACATCATGTATAAATGCGAGCCGCAGCTGGCCGAATTCGAGCAGGCGAGCATCGATATGGACAAGATGCCGGAGGGGCTCCCCTGGCACAGCAGCCAGGAGCAAAAGAGCGCTTTGGCACAGGGCGCGCTCGTCGACAGCATGCACAAGTCCCTGGCCAGGCTGTTCAACTTTCTGATACGGGGGCTCGGCAGGGATAACAGCGCCCGCGTGGCAATGTTTGCCTATGACCGGCTTTTGTACTGGCACAAGGAGAAAGGAGACGCATACAGAAAGAAGCTGATCGCGATGAGCAAGCTGATGGATGACTACATCAGGTATAAATCGCAGGGCAGGATGGTGGACGGGCATTTTGAATGCAGTTCCAGCGCCATGAAAGGCATGCAAAGCGCTGTTAAAAAGCTGGCCAATTATTTTGACTACAACGTCGACAAAAAGACGCTGCGCGGCATGAGAGACGGCATTTTTTTGTATGACCTGGACAAGCACAGCATGGGCTACGCACAGAACATCAAGAAAAGCCTGAGCCTGGTCAAGGCGGCGCGCGGCCTCGCGGAAGTGGATTTCAAGAATTTCTGGGCAAAGGCGGCCCCGGTCCAGAAGCTGGACAAAAACGCCCTGTTCTACCCCATGTCAGCCCTGCCGAACGTTGTGAGCAAACTCGAGTCCAGGGTGATGTACGCGCTCGACAGGGTCCTTGCAGGCATGCAGGAGCTGGCCGACGGAGCCAGTCCCGAGGGCAAGCTTTTGTCGCAGCAGTTTCTGGAAAAGGAAACCCGGTTCCCAGTCAGTTCCGACGGCAGCTTCATCAGGTCCATCCGCATGTCCTGCGCCCAGAACCTGCTCAATACCGTGGACAAGAAAGGCAGGGAAATAAAGCATTCCACTCACGGAGGCAAATTTTTCCTTGATTTTTAGGTATGCAGTCTTTCATGCCTTGTGGCGGCGCGACTGTATAGCTGGCTTGAGTCGTGGCAAGGCAGAACGAAATTTAGCAATGAAGCATCCGCGCTGCCAGATGTTTTTTTTGACAGGCAATCTGCCGTTTTCTGCTTACCTGCGGGGTATTGCAAAACGATTTTTGCCCTGCTTTGATGTTTGAAACACAGGGATTCAGAAAATGGAATTTAAAAAGGTCACATACAGCTCCCAGGCTGCGGAGTACATTCGTGAACTTATACGGGCGGGGCGCATACAGCCTGGACAGCCCGTCCGTGAAAGCATGATATCTGACGAGCTTGGCATAAGCCGGGCGCCGATAAGAGAAGCTCTGCTGCTCCTTGCCGAACAGGGGCTTGTCTGCTCAGAGCCTCATAAGGGCAAATATGTCCGCTCTATGAGCGCGGGCGAAATTTATGACAGCTACATGGTCGCCGGCATACTTGAAGGGGCCGGCGTCGCCCAGGCTGTTTTGCAGTGGGGACAGAAAGAAAAGTCGGGGTTTGCAGGCGCTGAGGAAATCGTCACAAGAATACAGCCTGATGCGGATCCTGACATGCTGGCCGCCATTGATGAAAAATTTCATATGACGCTGCTTTCGGCATGCCCGAATGCCCGCCTTGTTTCCCTGGCGAGAACATCTTGCGCTTCCATTGCCAAGTTTCTTTATTACCGCGACTGGATACAGCTGTTTACGCCGCGGCAATACCGCCAGCGTCACCTGCTGGTCGCTCAGGCCGTGCGTTCAGGAGATCCCGTGCTTATAGAAAAGACAATCCGCCTGCATTATGAAGAAACTGGGCGGCTTCTTTCGCAGGCAGTCTGCCTCTGAAAACTTGCTTGATGCCGTGATGCCGCACGCTCCTGTCTGGTCTGCGAGGCTTTTTTACCGTTATTTCCGGTCTAGAGCGCACTCAAGAAATATTGAGACTATCGCTCTGGATACACTATACGAAATCGTAGTCCCCACTCCCAGCCATTTCGTTTAACACCGGAAGTGAATGAGGCCTGCGTGGCCCTGGAAGAAGCGGCTTTACCGCATTAACAATCTGAACTAATCATGGATGTCGAGACGGCCTTGACTACGGCAAACCTGTCTCGAGCATTTTTGAGAATGCTCTAGTTTAAGATCTCTGTCTTTATACCGGGATATTTGCTGCGGCCGATTTGGAAGGAGGCTTTATCATCGCAGACATCAGGTGCACAGGATGAAGGCCTATACATGGCAACTATGATTCGAAAAGCGTTAGGCAGCAATACTGTGCGCATGATGATTGACAAATTTTATTTTTTGTAATAATTATAAATTGTCGACAATATAATATTGATTCCGCACTTGTCATAAGCTGTTTTCAAGGTTTTGCATTTTTCAGCATGCTGTTTGGAGAAGCCTTATGCTTCAGCGGTTTGACGAACATCAGCCGGTTCCTTTGCCTATAGGAATCATAGGGGGGCTCGGACCGTACGCCGGCTATGATCTGGTTCGCAAGATTTTTCGCTGGACCTCTGCCAGTACGGACGAAGATCATCTGCCGCTGATGCTTCACTCGTTTCCCGGCTGGATTCCTGGACGGCCTGCTTTTCTGCTTGGTGAGATAGCGGAAAATCCCGGTGAAGACATTGGCGGAGTTATGGTGCAGCTGGCACGCTGCGGGGCAAAAGTGCTGGGCATGCCCTGCAATACGGCGCACAGCCCCCGCATTCTTGACACGGCTCTGTCAAGGCTTCGCGCATTCAGCAGCGACGTCCGCTTTATTTCTATCATAAGCAGCGCAGTGCGCTGCGTCAGCGCTTTTTTGCCCGGGGGCGGCCGCGTAGGTCTTTTGGGCACGGTGGCTACGCTGCGCACCCGTCTTTATCAGGATGCCCTGGAAAAAGCCGGGCTTGAACCTGTGGCGCCTGATGACAGCGTATGCGTCCGGGTGCAGCAGGCCATCAGCAGCCCGGAATTTGGCATCAAGGCTTTTTCTGACCCAGTTTCTCCGCAGGCGCGCAAAATCCTCCTTGGCGCGGCAAAACATCTTGCGGAGGATAAAAAGGTTTCCGTGTTACTCCTCGGCTGCACGGAGATACCTGTGGCCATCACGGAAACCTGCCTTTGGGATATTCCTGTCATAGACGCCACCAGCGTTCTTGCCAGGGAACTGATCCGGGCCAGTTGCCCGGAGCGTCTGAAAGTCCCACGGGACTTTCAAATCTGACAGAGGTGTTCGTATGAATCTCGCTCAGTTTCCTCGCCGCGGCTATGTGAAAGAACCTACCCCCATTGAGTTTTTGCCAAATTTTTCCAAGGCGCTTGGCGGCGGAGTCAACGTTTACATTAAGCGTGACGACCTGCTCCCGGGCTGCGCCGGCGGCAATAAGACGCGCAAGCTTGATTTTTCCATCGCAGATGCGCTTGCCAGAGGCGCGGACACCATTATTACCTGCGGCGCCGTGCAATCCAACCACTGCCGGCTGACCCTTGCATGGTCGGTGCATGAAGGCCTTGACTGCCATCTGGTTCTTGAAGAACGCGTTCCCGGCAGCTACAACCCCGATGCTTCCGGCAACAACCTGCTTTATCATCTCCTTGGCGTAAAAAGCATTACCGTCGTGCCCGGCGGATCGCCCATGATGGAAGAAATGGAAAAAGTGGCCGCAAAGCTCCGCACTGAAGGCCGCAAGCCATATATTATCCCTGGCGGAGCTTCCAATGAAATCGGCGCCCTCGGATATGTTGCCTGCGCGCAGGAAACCATCCAGCAGATGTTCGACATGGGGCTGAATTTTGACCATGTTTTTGTGCCAAGCGGGTCTGCGGGCACCCATGCGGGCATGATTGCCGGGTTCGTCGGAAACAATATGAACATCCCCATTTCAGGCATAGATGTCAGCCGTCCCGGCGAGGTGCAGCAGGAAATTGTGCATAAGCTTGCCCAGAAAGTGCTTGACCATATAGGGGCGGGCGTTCAGCTGCCCAAAGAAAAGGTCATGTGCTACGGCGATTACTATATGCCTGGATATTCGCGTCCCAATCCCGGCATGATCGAAGCGGTAAAGCTGCTGGCACAGACCGAAGCCATACTGCTTGATCCTGTGTACAGCGGCAAGGCTTTTGCCGGCATGATGGATCACATACGCAAGGGGCGCTTCGCCAAGGGAGCCAACATCCTATTTTTGCATACTGGCGGTTCGCCTGCGCTGTACGCGTATCTGCCAACATTCCTCAACTAAAAGCTTGTCCCTTATAAACGTATGCGGCATAACGGAGGTGCAGCATGGCTGAACAGAACCGTAAGCTTGAAATGTACGGCGGCATGTGGGGCGGATTCATTCCACTGGTTATTCTCGTCATAGGTCTTGTATGGCTTTCTGTTGCGGGGCGCGGCGGTGTTAAGCCGTTCTGGGCATGCGCCTGGATTGCGCTGGCAGTTGGTTTGTTCTTTGCACGAAGCAAAGAAGAATACTGCAAGGCTCTCATGCGCGGCATTGGCGACAAAACCGGCATTGTCATTGTGACAGCATGGCTTTTTGCAGGCGTTTTCGGCAAGCTCATGCAGGCCGGCGGGCTTGTCAACGGGCTTCTCTGGCTTGGCATGACGACCGGGGCAGACGGCTCTATCTTTGTCGGGCTTGTGTTTTTGGCCGCAATGCTTTTTTCGCTTGGCACAGGCACATCTACGGGAACGTGCATAGCGCTTACTCCTGTGCTGTACCCGGCTGGCGTGTTCTTGGGAGCAAGTCCGGCCATGTGCGCCCTTGCCATACTTTCGGGCGCGGCGTTTGGCGACAACCTGGCCCCTGTGTCTGACACGACCATTGTTTCGGCATACACGCAGGGCGCCACCATGAAAGATGTTGTCCGCAGCCGCTTTCCGCTTGCCATTTCGGCCGCAACCGTCGCCATGGTTTTCTTTTTGATTTTCGGCGGCAACGGGGGCTCCGCCTCCATGCCGGAAATTAAGGCCAATCTTGATCCTGCAGGGCTGGCCATGCTGATAGCTCTTGTCGTCGTTGTTGCATCAGCGCTGCTTGGCAGGCATATCATTGAGTCCCTGATCTATGGCAACGTTGCGGCAGCCATCGTTGGCATTGCTACTGGCAAGATCGCTCCCACGGCCATTTTTGGGATCCCTGAGAAGAGCGGAGGCTCCACAGGGATCATTCAGGCCGGCGTGGACGGCGTTGTAGGCGCTATCATTTTTGCCATCCTCATTCTAGCCGTTACGCAGGTACTGGTAGAGTGCGGCATCATGGACCGCATTCTTGAGTATGCACGCAAGACGTTTGTGAGCACTGTCCGTCAGGCAGAACTGTTCATCATCGGCGTAACCATCATTGCATCCATTCCGATTTCGGCAAATGCTCCGGCAGAACTTCTGGTTGGTCCGAGCCTGGTCAGGCCCATGGGAGAAAAGTTCAGGCTGGCGGCAGCGCGCAGAGCCAACCTTATGGACTGCTCTGTATGCACCGTATTCTTTATGCTGCCATGGCATATAGCCGTAGCTACCTGGTATGCCCAGACCGTGGCGGCTGCAGAAACATACAAGATAGCTGCTCCGTCCGTGAGCGCGGCGCTTATCAATCCGTATTCATGGGCGCTGCTTTTGGTTTTGCTGTTCTCGGCATTCACTGGCTGGAACCGCAGGTTTGCGGAAGGCGAAACCGGAGAGACAGCCTGATTTAAATTCTGCACGTTACTGAAAAGCCCAGGATTGCCGGGGCTTTTCAGTAACGTGCAGAGCACCAGCCCGCATGGGTTGAGATATGCCCCTAGCTCCGCTGGACAAGAAACGAAGCCTGCATCAAAAGCTGCAATGCTGCCTTTGACAGCGTGATGCGCAGCTGGTATTTTTAGCCGAAACGTAATAAAGGAGAACAGATATGCGCTGCAGACTTTTGTTTTTCGGGCTTATTTCATCTCTTTTGCTTTCTGCTTCTTTTGTCTGGGCCGGAAACGTAACGAAAGACGGTTATTTCAATGGGATCAGGCTGGCCGGCAAGGTCAAGGTCGTGGAAAGTTTTCCTGATATAAAAGTGCAGGTTGTGAACAGCTTTCCCGATATCGATGTACAGGTGGTCAACGCCTTTCCTGATGCAGTCGGCAAGTGGCAGATGGTAGAAAATTTTCCTGATTTCACCATTCAATTCGTGAACAGTTTTCCAGATATCAAGGTACGCTTTGTCAATGCCTTTCCCGGGGTAAAATAAGCAGGGATTATTCGAGCACGCTGCTGAGAACGATCTCAAACCCGATGAAAACGAGGAAGAGTCCGCCTGCGACTGATGCTTTTCGGGCGAGCGAGTGTCCAAAAAGTCTTCCTATGCTAAGACCGGCCAGGCATATTGCAAAGGTCACCGCCGCAATGATGACGCTTGCCGCAAAGGCCAGGCGTGGTCCGTAGCCTGCAATGGCAAAACCGGTGGACAGCGCATCAATGGAAGTTGCCACCCCCTGCATAAACAGTGCTGGCATTGTTATATCGTTATGAACGGAAGGAGGCGTATTTTTGCCGAGTATGGCTTCAACGGTCATTTTTCCTCCCAGGAAACCAAGAAGGAAGAAGGCAATCCAGGGAATGAACGCCTGGAAGTGGCTGAAGGCTTCAACGATGAGATGCACGCATATCCAGCCCAGCATGGGCATTAAAAACTGAAAAAAACCGAAGGTGCCGGCAATGAGTAGCATGGTCCTTTTGGACATGCTGGGAGCATTAATGCCGTTTGCAATGGATACGGAAAATGCATCCATCGCCAGTCCGACCCCCAGCATCAGACTGTTTGCTGCAAAAAATATCCATTCCACTTTGCCTCCCGATGCCTTTTGCATGCCGTTTTGAACGCGTTAAACCTCAGCATGCAGCGTTATGCTGCATGCAATGTGCCCGTAGAAAAAAAATACTCAGTCAAGCCTGCATTGCCCCCAGGAAAATATCAATGCAAATTGTTCAGTGAAGTTTAGAGAACAGGAGAATATTCTTTTTAATTTGCACTGCAAGAGCAATGAAAAAGCCCCGGATATGCCCCGGGGCCTTTGCATTCTCTTGCAAAAAAATCTCAGCGGTCAGACCAGGTCATGGCACAGTCGGAAAGCTCTTCTTCGTTCATGACGAGGTCGTCCTGCTGAATCCAGCATTCAGAGTGGCTGCTGTCATTTCCCATGCCAAGGCGCACCTTCATCCAGCCATTCTTCATGTCTAATGGAGTCAGCGGTATGCCTGCAGGTATCTGCACGGAAGGACCGTCTGTGCTGGGCTCAAGATAGGCATTGGCGCCTCCCTTGGCCGATGCTCCGGCACATATGCCCAGCACGCTCCTGTGCATCCAGCCTTCATCGGCCAGTCCTCCAGGCATAAGTTCAAACCAGCCTTTTCTGACTGTTCCGGATATGATGACAGAGCGCACCTCTTCAGGATACTGGAGCGGTATTACGTAGGTTTTTGCGCCGGAAGGCTTATTGCGGACATTTGTCCCTGAGGCATCCCGGTCTATGACCAGCATGGCGAGCCCGATGGGGCGGTCGATACCGGATTGTTTGGCCGGTGCTGCTGTTTGATGCCTTTGCTGTCCGATATCGCCCCGGCCATCATTTATATCGCCGTTGGATGCATTGCCTGCATTTGAGGGCGGCGTATCTATCCCGTCGCCCCACGACAGGTCTCTGCCGCCTGAGCTGTTTTTTGTGTTGTCAGGCCCCTGATTGCCTGATGAAGTGTCAAATGAGTCTCCCCAGTCCTTTTTTGCGTTGCTGCCGGCTGACTCATTTGAACTTGTTGCTGGTGTATCTATTCCATCGCCCCAGGAAAAATCGTTTTTGCGTTTGTTTTGCGTGCTGCCGTGTTGCTGACTGTCAGAGTTCTTTTCAAATACGTCCTCCCAGCCTCTGGGTCTTTCGCTTTCAGTCCTGCCTGCATGAGCTGAAGGCGTGTCTGGGGCATCCTCCCAGGTTGGCCCGGGGTTGTTTTTTGAGCTTCCGGGCAGGGAGTCAGGATAGGACTGCTCGTCGGCATGGATATTGAACGCCCCGTCTCCCCAGTCGTGCGTTGTCTCCCTGCCTGCTCCGGAAGAGGTGATCGAGTCGTCATCCCAGCTAAAAGATTTATCAGCAGCCGCGCCTGGACTGACTAAGGCAAAGCCCAGCGCGACAGACAGGCACAGTATCTTGAGCATCGTTCCCTCCTGACGGCGCATTTTCCACCGCGTCTTAAGCTGCAACAGCGCTATGCCGGATGGTGTTGACTGACAATTCCAAATTCCCACAAAGCTCATTTGCATGCCTTGCTGCACAGATCGTTTTCTACCCAGGTCTGGAAATACAAATACGGATCTGCCAGATTATTGGCATTGCCGCTTTTGAAGATATGCTTGTTCATTTCCCCGCCGATAAGCAGGGATCTGACGGGCTCCTGAGAAACATATCGCTTCATCTCGATCACCTCAGTCTCGCCCCGCCCTATCTCCTTATCAAGCATCTCATAGTAGGTGGCATTTTTTTGGAAAGAGGTCGTCAGGGCGGCGATGAACTCCGGCATAAAATACGCCTTGGCCTTTGGGTGCACCGCAATTTCACGCACCTTCTGCCTGTATTGCTGGCCCCGGCTGAGAAAATCGCGCCATGTTCGGTAAGACGCCTGCAGATATTCGATATTTTTCATTATTCCTGAAAGCTTTTTCGCTATTTCATCCAGTTTTTTTATATCGTCTCTGGCTTTGCTCTGCATGGCCATGTCTGCTGTATAAACGTCATGAAGGCCATATATGGCGGGTATATCCATTTTACGGAGGTTTCCCTTTTTCAGAGGCCACATTTTCGGATTGTACTTGAAATATTTTTTCATCGCGTTGGATTCTGAAAGCAATTTCGGTGTTGGCGCGCCTTTTTGCGACGCTATCTCGTCAAAATCCTTTTTTATTCTGACGGCAATATTGGAAACTTTTCTGTGCTTCTCCACCTCATGCCTGCACAGTTCAACAATGCCCTGTGCGTCGCGGATTTTAAACCATGCTACATTCGATTTTGCGTTTTTAAATTCGTTAGTGGTGACATGTTTGCCCACCTTGAACAAAAATTCTGCCATGTGGTCCGCCATGTTGTCATAGCGCACTACAGCCGGTTTGGCAAAATTCTTGCGGTCGGGGTCAAGCTCTTTAAAAGAAGACAGGTTGGCCAGGTATTTGATGCTCGTCATTTTGCTGCATGCCGAGGTGAAATTTGATCGCATGATGTTTTCACCCATCATATTGAATGCAGAAGTAGCATCCTGAAACATCCGTTCGTTATTTTTTATGTCATCGGCGGCTACCACCGCGAACATGTCCAGAGGATCAAGGTCGTCGGCTGGGGCTGCAGAGGGCAAAAGGACGCCGCAAGCCATGAAAAACGATGCGAGCCATTTCAGCATGATACGAATTCTCCCTTTTAACCGTTCAGACATGAAAAATACTGTATCAGAATTATCCTTATGGTAACTTATCTGCCTTAGCCTGACTAGTCCCCGCAAAAGGATTTCCATGGCAAAATCAGGTTTGCCGCTTTATTTATTTTGTCGCTTAGCCGGGAACAATGGCTTGAAGCCTATCGAAATGCTGCAGCCTTGAATTATCCTCAACTTTGACAAGCTAAGAAAAATAACATATATTTATTTGCTATTATTTTTTTGCGGAGTCTATTCCATGGCACAGATCCAGGCTATCAAAGGCTTTGCCGACCGTTTTCCTGCGGAAAGCCGCCTTTTTCAATTGATGGAAGACACGGCCAGAAAGGTTTTTCCCCTTTATGGCTTTGGCGAGCTGCGCACGCCGCTTATGGAGTATACAGATCTTTTCTGCCGTGGCATCGGCACAGAAACTGACGTCGTCCAGAAGGAGATGTACAGCATTTCCGACAGCAAGGGGCGTTCCATGTCCCTCAGGCCGGAAGCCACGGCAGGCGTTATGCGCGCATATATAGAAAATGGCGTGCACGCCCGCGAGTCAGTCAGCAAGTTTTTCACCATCGGCCCGATGTTTCGGCACGAACGCCCGCAGAAAGGGCGTCTGCGCCAGTTCCATCAGATAAACTGCGAATGCCTTGGACCGAAAGAGCCCGAAGCTGACGCCGAGATCATTTGCATGATGATGGATTTTCTGGGTCGTCTTGGCCTGAAGGAGCTGACGCTGCAGATCAATTCCCTCGGCTGTTCAAACTGCCGCCCAAAATACCGCGCAACGCTGCATGACTGGCTTGCCGGCATTGGCCGCGACAAGCTTTGCGAAGACTGCGCACGCCGTATGGAAACCAATCCGTTGCGTGTGCTTGATTGCAAAGTCGAAGGTTGCCGCACCCTGACCGCAGGCGCCCCGCGCATCCTGGATAATGTCTGTCCAGAGTGTGAAGCGCATTTTGCAGCAGTTTTGCGTCATTTGGATGCGGAACATGTGCCATATCAGATCAACCATCGCCTTGTGCGAGGTCTGGATTACTACACTAGAACGACATGGGAAGTCGTTTCAAACAACATAGGCTCGCAGGGTTCAGTTGCTGGCGGAGGACGCTACGACGGGCTTGTCGCCCAGCTGGGGGGGCCTGAGGTTCCCGGCATAGGCTTTGCCTGCGGCATGGAACGCCTGGCGCTGCTTATGGAAAACAGCATAACGCCTGAACTCAGCCCGGATTTTTATGTGGCGGTTCTTGATGAAACATGCAAGGATGCAGGATTTGCCCTTGCGCAGTCTCTCCGCAGGGCGGGATTTGCCGGCATGCTTGGCTATGAAAGCCGCAGCATGAAGGCGACCATGCGTCAGGCTGGCAAATCCAATGCCAGATGCACATTCATCATAGGGCCTGACGAACTGTCGTCAGGCCAGGTCATTGTCAAGAATATGGGAACGGGCGAACAGCGTTCCATCCCATGCAGCGAAGCCGTCAGCAGCCTTGGCGGAGAGAATTAAGGGAGTCGGCCATGAGCCAGTTTGAACAGGAAGATAAAGTTGCCGTTGATGTCCAGAAGGAGCACGCACGCTATATCCGCCCCTTGGGGGACTGGCGTCGTAGTCATAGCTGCGGGCAGTTGACCATAGCCGATAACGGGCGCGAAGTATGCCTTATGGGCTGGGCACAGTACCGTCGCGATCATGGCGGACTTATTTTTGTTGACCTTCGCGACCGCGACGGACTCACGCAGGTGGTATTCAGCCCTGAAATCGCTCCTGAGGCGCATCGCGACGCCCATATCCTTCGCAGCGAATATGTGTTGGCTGTCAAGGGCCGCGTACGCCCCCGCCCTGAGGGCATGACCAACCCCAATCTTCACACCGGTGAAATTGAGGTCGTCGTCCTGGACTGGAAGCTGCTCAACACTGCCAAGACGCCCCCTTTCCTTGTCGAAGACCGCACGGACTGCGCAGAAAGCGTCCGCCTGCAGTACCGCTACGTAGACCTTCGCCGCCCTGTGATGGCGCGCAACCTCCGTATGCGCCATAAAATTGTGCAGGCTTGCCGTGATTATCTTAACGGTCTTGATTTTCTTGAAGTTGAAACTCCGTACCTTACCAAGTCTACTCCCGAAGGCGCCCGCGATTTCCTTGTACCAAGCAGAATG
>JAGAZG010000051.1 GCA_017940105.1 Mailhella sp.
TCTACTCTGAGCATTCCGAGCTTTAAAAGGTCTGAGATGCAACAGTAATTATTGAAACGTTACGAGACCAACTTTTCTCATAACCAGCTGAACAAACTTAGCCCCGCAACGTTTTTTATACGTTGCGGGGCTATCTGAAATCTATTGTCTGGTACCGGAAGAGGGACTTGAACCCTCAAGGGCGTGAACCCGGCGGATTTTGAGTCCGCTGCGTCTACCAATTCCACCATTCCGGCACGCGGTTAGACATTACATTGTTCTACACTGGCGGTCAACAAGTACAAACGGCAAAAAAACAACGCGACTTCAAGTTTTTTGGCTTAGAAGAACGCCTGCAAATACCAAAGCCGAAGCAAGCCACTGCATCATATCCATGCGTTCTCCAAGAATAAGCAGGCTGAACACTATGGTAAACACCGGAATAAGATTCATGTACATCGTTGCCCTGGATGCTCCAAGTATGCGCATGCCAAATCCATAAAGCACCAAAGCGCAGCATGATACGCCAACGCCAAGAAAAATGACGCATGACCATGACAGGACAGATGCGGCATGGGGCATGCCCATGCCCGGCAAAAACAGCGACGGCATAAAAAACAACGTTCCGGTGAAGGACTGTGCCGTAATGATAAGCATGGGGGAATAACGAAGGGAAAGCCTCCGGAAAAAAACTGCATAGAAGGCTGCCACGACCATGCCCGCCGTCATCAGCATGTTGCCCAGCAGAGGATTGGAGGCATGTTCATCTGAAACAGCGGCAAGACTGAGCCATACTGCTCCGACGATAGTTAAAAAGCAGCCTGTCCATGAAAGCCTGCTTAAACGCTCCCCCAGCATGAGATAGCCAAAAATGCCGGTAAAAACAGGAAGAGTGGCATTGATCATGCCCGCCTGCGATGCTGATGTCCTGCACAGGGCCAGGGATTCACAAATTTCATACAGGCATGGTTCGCACAGTACAAGCAGGCAAAATGTTATCCAATCGCCTTTCTGATATTTTGCCCACCTTGCCGTGTATGGCAGAAAAGCGACAAGTACTGCAAAAGAAATAAGCATGCGGAAAAAATTCATGACCAGCGGATGGAAGCTTTCCAGGGCAAATTTCATCGCCACATAAGAAAGCCCCCACAACACGGTAGAAGCAAACGCAGCGGCGGCTCCAGCATGCTCATGACTAAAAGACGGCATAACGACCTCGGATTAATCATATTTTGCTCTCCTATAGCATATGGCCTCTTATCTGCAAGCAATAATTGCCAAACCTTCCCGCAGTATGGAAGGTTTGGCATGCTTGCAAACATTGTTGCATTACGAAAGATTTTGAAACGTGACTTTTTTTCTTGGTGGCTTATATGTATCTCGTGCAAACACTCCTCCTTTGAGTTCTGTTCACAGACTCCTTCCTTACCAAGCCCGCATCTCCTCTGCGATGCGGGCTTATCACGTATAATAAGGCCTAAAATTTTCAAACTGGATATTGCCGACCATATTTTAGCGCAGCATTTTATCTTGACTTCAATGCCAAGAACACCCATTATGCTTGAGCTATGAGGTTTATTTTTAAAATTAAGGATCAGGCACTCAAAAAGGATTTTGCTTCTGTGTTTTGCGCCGCCGTGCAGCTTCTTTTCATGGGAGCGGCAGTCACAGCGCTATTTCTGGTGTTCTTGTGGGATGCTTCCGGAAGCAAGCCTTTTACAGAAAAGGCTCCCACAGAAATTGCCCAAAGCATTGTTCTTGCGGCTTCCGCCTTCCTTTATTTCAGGAAGGCACGGCAAACTCCATTACTGCGCAAGGCTCTGGTTCTTGTCGGAGGACTGCTTGGATGCATGCTGATACGCGAACAGGACTACTTTCTTGACCTGATCTGCCATGGGTTCTGGAAATGGCCTGCATTCTTTCTTGCTTTTGCATGCATTGCCTATGCGATGCGCACCCCAGCAGACACGCTTGCATCACTCTCTCTCCTCACACGAAAGCGCGGCTTTCCAACCTTGCTGACCGGACTAACCGTCGTTCTGGTCTACTCACGCATATTTGGCACAACGCTGCTCTGGAAAACGCTCATTCCATACGGCGACTGGAGAATAGCCAAATACGCAGTGGAAGAATCCAGTGAACTTCTAGGCTATCTTCTCATTCTTCTTTCCATCATGCTTTTGCGTAATGACAACAAATAAGGGCAGTTACATTTTAAATAGATTTTTTTATATTGATATTTGTAAGTATTTTTCCTATGTTTGTCGGCAGATACGCTTTCTGCCGACATTTTCTTTTAACACCTCATGCATATGTCACCAAAACAACGACAAACCGCTCTTACTGTTCTGCTTATATGCTGTTTTGCCTACATTCTCAGCATGTTCCACCGTGCCTGCCCGGCTATTATAGCACTTGACCTGAGCCGTGATCTCGGGCTTGACAATGCCGGACTCGGCCTGATGAGCGGCGCAACACTGCTTTCTTACGGATTGATGCAGCTTCCATCCGGGCTGCTTGCAGACCGCCTTGGGGGCAGAAAATCTCTTGCCATGCTTCTTTCACTAGCCGGACTTTGCGCCATCGGCTTTGCCTTAAGCGGTGGCGTCAGTTCGGCCATTGCCTTTCGTCTGCTTGAAGGCGTAGGGCTCGCCATAACTATTCCTGCCATGGTCATTCTTGCCGGATGCTTTCCCCCTGAATCATTCGGCAGAGCCTATTCCATATTTTTAAGCAGCGGAGGCGTAGGCACGATACTTGCGGCCCGTCCCCTGGCAGAACTAAACGGATTATGGGGCTGGCGCGCTTCCATCATCGGTTTCAGCCTGCTCACGCTGGCCCTTGCCGCCGCAGTATGGCTGTGCATTAAAGAGCGTTCCCGCCCAACGCAAGCCTCGCCTGCCAACAGAGCGTCCATGCTACAGGGCATAGTACGGGTTTTGCGCACCCCGCAGTTCTGGCCTCTTGCCTTATGGGGGATGGGCATCATGGGTACCTACTTTGCCATGTTCACGCTATGGTGGGGCCCTTATCTCATGCAGGGATGCGGACTGCCCCAGGCAGACGCCTCGTCCGTCTTGACGGCTGGCGCCATCATGGCTTTACTCTCTCAGCCGGCAGCCGGATGGCTTTCTGACACCGTGATGCGAAAAAGACGGCTTCCGCTCATTCTGGGGGCTGCAACAGGCGTTGCAGTCAGTTTATGCATGGTTTTCTTTCAGGGTTTTTCTGGATGGACGGCCACCCTGCTTATCATTGCCTTTGCCGCAGGGACATGCATGTTTTCCCCCCTTACCTTTGCCATGGCCAGGGAAACCTTTCCCATGGAACTGATTGGCACGGCAGGAGGGCTGATGAATATTTTTCCTCCGGTATGGGGCGTTGTCACACAAAAAATTTATGGTTTTCTGCTGGACGCAGGCGGAGGCTCGTCACCGGAAGCATTTCAGGCCGCTTCATGGATTCTGGCAGCCAACACAGCCCTTGCTCTTGTCTGCGCCTTTATGATGAAAGAAACGTTCGGACAAAAACACCGTGCATGATACTTCTGCATATTGCCTTCATCTGTTCAATAAAAATCCCTTCCGGCATGAACCGAAAGGGATAAATGGCAAAAGAAATTAATAACTCAGGCCGGCCAGCCAGCGCTTTTTACAATATAGCCGTCACCCATCACAAGCAGCACTTCAACACCAGGCATGCCCGCCGCGGCTGCAACAGCCTGCCTGGGCTGCATGATGGAAAAGGCCGTGGCCAGGGCATCGGCCAGTGCTCCGGAAGGAGCAATAACGCTGGAACTCAAAACGTCCAGCTTGCCACAGCTTGCCGGGTCAATAAGGTGGCTGCCACCACCGGCGTCGAACTTTTGCTCATATACGCCCGAAGTTGCGACAGCATTGCCTGAAAGTGCAAGCACCGATGGATACGCCTGCCTGTGAGCAGGATCCTGCACAGCAATCTGCCATGCTCTTCCGGCAGAAGAGCATCCCCGTGCAACGATGTCTCCGCCTGCGTTGACCAGGTGATTTACACATCCCTTTCGCACAAGGACGTCGCTCATGCGCTGTGCTATATAGCCTTTTGCTATGCCATCAAGAGTTACCGCCATGCCTTCCTGCATGAGGCGAAGGCCTCCGGCCCGCTCCAGCTTGTCAAAACCCACCATCTCTCTGCAGCTGGCCAATTCAGATGCAGAAAGCTCGTGGCCGGAACGCGTTTTCTCCAAAGCCTGAAGAACAGGCAGCACCGTCGGATCAAAAGCCCCTCCGCTCAGCCTGTGCACTGACGCACTCATGTCAAGAAGGGTCTCAAGAGGGGCAGGAACATCACGCAGGCTTCCCTGACTGTTGAGCACTCCAAGAGGTGAATCGCCCCTATGTCTTGTGAGCAGCCTTTCCAAATGCATTCCTTCTGTAAACGCAACGGCACATGCATCCTCTGCCATCGACAGCGGAACACCGGCGATGTCAATGCGGACTATGGTTCCCATAAAGAGGGTGGTCTGCTGATATGCATTTTCAGCCGCAGATGCAGCAAAAGAAGGCAAAAGCAAAGTAGCTCCGCATGCTGCCGCCCCTGCAAGAAAAGCCCGCCTGGAGCAATGTTTTGACTTTTTAAGCATTGGCGGCCTCCTTGTTTTCATTATCCCCAGCGTCGCTGGCGGATGCGGCATTTTCTTTGACCGGCGCATTGACAAGGGCTATGGGCCGCAAAATTTTGCGGGCGCAGGCGCCGACGCAGGCCTGACCGCATTCAGGTCCGTATTCCAGGCATTGCTTCTGGTTGATTTCGATGCGGCCATCAACAAGGCTGATGGCTTTTGCCGGGCAGGTGCGCACGCATTTTCCGCACTTGATGCAGCCGGCCTTGCATGCATCCATAACAGCCTTGCCCTTATCACGTGAATTGCATGGAATGCAGACTCTCGAACGCAGGGGGATCAGCTCAAGAATGCCGCGGGGACAGGCTTTTGTGCAAAGCCCGCAGCCCGTGCAACGCTGAATATCCACGCAGGCTATGTCGTCAACAATCTTCATTGCGCCAAACGGGCAGGCCTGAACGCAGTCGCCAAAGCCCAGGCATGACCAGGCGCATGTATTGGTGCCGCCGCGGATAACCGAAGCGGCTGCGCAGGATGGAATGCCATGATACACATATCGCTGAACAACATGGCCGTTGTTGACATCGCAGCGGCGCATGGAAACAAGAGGCTCGGCTTCGGCAACTGTTTTGCCGGTCAGCTCGCCAAGAGCAACAATGGATTCTTTGGGACAGGCCACGCAGCGGTTAGCAGGAACATTGGGGTCTGTCACGACAGCCTTGGCATATCCTTCGCATCCGGCAAAGCCACAGCCGCCGCAGTTAGCGCCGGGCAAAAGCTCCAGCGCAGCCGCGACCTTGGGATTTTCCTGCACATAGAATATTTTCGAAGCCGCAGCAAGGATGCCGGCACATACCAGTCCAAGCCCGAACATCGTCAGTATTGAAACTGTTACCATCGCTCCACCTCTATATTATTGGGCCATGCCCTTGAACGCCATGAACGCAAGGGACATCAGGCCAGCCATGACAAGCGCAATGGGAGTGCCTGCCATCATTTTTGGGATGCGGCAGGTATCAAGGCGCTCACGCACCCCAGCCATAAGAAGCAGGGCCAAAAGAAAACCAAGGCTGTAACCGCAGGCATAAAGCAGAGAAGTTATCAGCGTATAGCCCTTGCGCTCCACAAGAATGGCCACGCCCATGACAGCGCAGTTGGTTGTGATGAGGGGAAGATAGATGCCCAGGGCAGAATACAGCGAAGGCATCATTTTTTTGAGAAACATTTCTACAAATTGTACAAGACCCGCAATAACAACAATAAAAACAATTGTTTGCAGATATCCGAGGTCAAACGTGTCAAGAACGAAATGCTGCATCAGCCAAGTGAACAGGGTTGCCATGATGGTTACAAAAACCACGGCTCCGCCCATTCCTATGGCAACGCTTTTTTCCCGCGAGCAGCCCAGATAGGGGCAATTGCCCAAAAACTGTGCCAGCAGAATATTATTGACGAAAATCGCAGAGATAAAAATGGTTATAACGTCCATGCGCTAACCTTCCTTTGCCTTGGATTCCATGGGCTTCAGCTGAGCCGGCTTGCAGCCCGCACAACCGCCGCAGGCTCCGCACGCCTGGCAGCCCACGCTGACGGGTTCGCCTTCAGAACGGCTGGACTGCCAGCGATTTATGCAGTTCATGCCAGCAAGAATAAGCCCAAGGCAGATAAATGCGCCTGGAGCCTTCACCATAATGGTAAACGGCTGAAACGCATCGCCAAAGACCTGCACGCCAAACAGCGTGCCATTGCCAAGCAGCTCACGCAGCGATCCAAGAAATGTGAGCGCCATGGTAAAGCCTATGCCTATGCCAAGACCGTCGGCTATGGAATCGGCAACGCCGTGCTTTGCGGCAAAGGCCTCTGCACGCCCAAGAATAATGCAGTTCACCACAATGAGAGGAACAAAAATGCCAAGCTGCTCATACAGCCCATAGGCATACGCCTGCATAAGCAGTTCGAGCGAAACCACCAGCGACGCAGCAATGACGATAAAGCAGGCAATGCGCACGGTCTTTGGTATGATGTGGCGCATCATGGAAACAAGCATGTTGGAAAGCGTGAGCACAAAAATAACGGCTGCGCCCATGCCAAGCCCGTTTTCCGCAGATGTGGTGACGGCCAGCGTTGGGCAAAGTCCGAGGACAAGCCGGAAAGGAGGCATTTCCTTCCACAGCCCCTTGGTAAATTCTTTTACTACGGCCATACTGATGCTCCCCCTGCTATTGCCAGATCTTGGCGAATTCCGGCTTAAGTTTCTGATAAATGGCGTAGGCGGCGTTTACAGCGTCAACCACGGCAGTGGAAGAAATGGTGGCTCCAGAAATGGCATCGATGCTGCCGCCCTTACTGGAAAGGGCAACCGGAGCCTTGCTGCCTTTGAACTGGGTGCTGAAAGCCGGTTCTTTCACGCGCATGCCAAGCCCAGGAGTTTCTTTAAGCTGCGTCATGCCCACTCCGGCAAGCGTGTCATTGGCAGTATTAAATCCGGAAAGCACGCCAAGGTCTCCACCATAGCCGCTGCCAAAGGCTTCAATGGCCACGCCGGAGAGCTTGCCGCCTATGATGCTGGGAAAGACAACAACCTTGCGGCCTTCAAAGTCAAATTCCTTTCTGTCCGCAATGGGATCATTTTCTGCCTTGCTGAAAACAGAGGCAAGAGCCGGACCCTGCACATTGGTAAGCAACTGCATTTCAATAACCGGCGCCGTGGCTGTCTTGAGATAGGACAAAATAAAACCTGAAAGCGCGCACAGCACAGACAATACGATGATGGTTCTCAACATATCCTTCATCTCAGCGCACTCCGAAAGGCTTGGGCCTGATCATGTCAAAATAGGGCGTGAGCAGGCTGCACGCCATGACGGCAAACGGCGCGCCGTCCGCATAGCTGCCAAACCTGCGAATGGCAAACATAAGCAGGCCGACGGTCAGGCCGTAGAGGAACATGGCCAGAAAATGAGTAGGAGCAGTGTTTGACTCCGTGGCAATGAAAAACGCGCAGA
>JAGAZG010000006.1 GCA_017940105.1 Mailhella sp.
AGGTTTTTCGCGAGGCAGGAGCCAAAGTCCTGCTTGCCGCCCCGACGGGCCGCGCGGCAAAACGCATTTCTGAAACCAGCGGCCTTGAAGCGAAAACCATCCACAGGCTCCTTGAATACAGTCCGGCAGAAGACGGCTTCAACCGCAACGAAAACAATCCCCTGGCGTGCAGCCTTCTGATCATAGACGAAGCCTCCATGATGGATACCATGCTCATGTACCATTTGATCAAAGCAGCACCTCTGGGAACGACGCTGATTCTTGTCGGCGATGTCAACCAGCTGCCTTCGGTCGGACCAGGCAATGTCCTGAAGGATGTCATAACATCAGGAGTCGTGCCAGTCGTGGAGCTTTACGAAGTGTTCAGGCAGGCGGCTGAAAGCGATATCATCTGCAATGCTCATCTCATCAACAGCGGACATCTACCTGAGCTGCATCAGAAAAAAAACGAAAAGACAGACTTTTATTTTTTCAGGCAGGATGATCCCGAAGCCGCAGCCGATCTTGTTGTGGATCTGGTATGCAGAAAAATACCTGAAACATTCGGATTCAAGCCTGAAGACATTCAGGTGCTGTCCCCTATGCTTCGCGGTGCCGTAGGCGTGAACAGTTTGAACAGCCGGCTTCAGCAGGCGATCAACAGGCAGGATGCGCAGCTTGTACGGGGAGACAGGATTTTTCGTCTGCATGACCGAGTCATGCAGACGCGCAATAATTACGACAAGGATGTGTTTAATGGCGACATGGGAGATATTATTTATCTCAATGCTGAAGACCGCGAGATAACCGTTCGATTTGATGAACGGAATGTTAATTATCTCTGGGAAGACATGGATGAATTGATCCCTTCCTATGCCATTTCCATCCATAAGTCGCAGGGAGGGGAATACCCTGTCGTCGTTGTTCCGCTGATGATGCAGCATTATATGCTGCTTCAGCGGAATCTTGTTTACACGGCAGTGACCAGAGGCAAAAAGCTGGTCGTGCTTGTCGGCGAATGGCGGGCGCTGGCCATGGCTGTAAAAAACAACCACATCCGGCAGCGCTACACCTGGCTGGCGCACAGGCTGGCAGGAGAAAGCGGCTCATTGAGCGCTGGCGAAAGCGCCGGGCTTGAGCCGTCTGTAAAAACACAATGAACATGTTGCACTACTTTCCCATGCGTGACCTTCAGAAAAAAAACGTTGTTTTTCGCGCACGAGCATCGCTGTGCTGCCTGACGGCATGCCTGCTTTTGCTTGCAGCCTGCGCGGGGCAGCCGCCTAAAGTGAATGAAGAGCAGAATTTTCCAGGCGAAGTGCAGGACATCAGGCAGATACCGCAGAGCCTGGAATGGTTTGCCAGGCAGCCAGGTTCGGGAACGGCACAGGACAGTTCAGTTCTGAAAAGCAATGCCGTTTCATACCTTAAAAAATTTTTTTATCCCTGGGATAAGCGCAGGTCTGGCAGCGGCGATATAGCTGAGCTGAAACGGATTTACAACTGGCGCGAAGACAAGCGCGGCTTTGCAGAAAATCTGCAGCCATGGACGGCAAAGGCTTGGCAGAATCTCGCTGAAAATGCTGACTTTGCCCATTTTAAGGGCATATGCCGCCCAGCCATAACAACACATGCCACTGATCTCAGGCTTGCGCCTACGATCAGCCCAAGATTTGCCAGGATCACTGGGGCAGGGCAGGGATACCCTTTTGATGATTTTCAGCTGAGCCGCCTGCCCGTGGGATTGCCCGTAACTGTAGCCCACGTCAGCATGGATGGTGCCTGGTTTCTTGTGCATTCGTCTTTGGCAAGCGGATGGGTCCATGCCGAGCATGTGGGATTTGCAGATGAGTTTCTTCAATCGGTATGGCGCAGCTCGGATTTTTATGCCTTTATCAAGGATGAAGTTCCGCTTTCTGCAAACGGCTGCTTTTTGGGCATGGCCGGCATTGGCACGATTTTGCCCAAAGATGGCGAGAACAAGGTGCTTGTGCCGGCGCGTGGCCGCAATGGCGCTGCAGAAATTGCAAGGGTTCAGCTGCAGGACGCTTCTGCCGCAGAAGATTTTCCCCTGCAGTTTTCACGTCAGCGCGTGGCGGCCATCGGCGACCGGATGATGGGCGAAAAGTATGGCTGGGGAGGATTATACGGCAACCGGGACTGCTCTGCCACGATGAAGGATCTTTTTTGCCCCTTTGGAATATGGCTGCCAAGAAACTCGGCCGCACAAGCTAAAGCCGGAGAATATCACAGCCTTGAGCACGTGCCGGCCGCAGCGCGTGACGCGGCCATTTTGAAGAATGGCCTGCCATTTCGCACGCTGGTATGCATGAAAGGGCATATAGGACTTTATGCAGGTGCCTTTCAGGGAAAGCCTGTGTTTTTCCATAACGCCTGGGGATTGCGCAACAGGCTTTCAGACGGCCGCACCGGCCGCGTAATTCTGGGCAGGGCTGTGATCACCGGGACGCGTCCCGGTAAGGAACGTGCAGACATGCCGGAAGACAGGCTGATGATACATAATATCCGGGGGCTGTCGATTATTGGCGGCAGATAGGGAAAAATGCCTTATGGTGCAGAATTTTACGTTTTACCTGCGCACATACGGATGCAGGGTGAACCAATATGAAAGCCAGGCCATCAGGGAATGGTGGATTTCGCTCGGCGGAGTGGAAACCGACGACGCCAGGCTGGCTGACGTCATACTCGTTTCTTCCTGCGCGGTGACGGCACAGGCCGTAAGCGATGCAAGGCAGGCTGTACGCCAGCTGTCAAAGATTGGATGCCCGCGCCTGATTACCGCTGGCTGCGCATCGACGGCAGAACCGGGTGATTTTGCCATTCCCGGCGTTTTCGCCGTCATACCGCAGGCGGAAAAATTTGTGCTTTTGCAGGGGCACCCGCTGCAAATGGATAATTTTTCCGTCGGCAGAAACGATTACAGGTATCCGCCATTCAGCATTAAAGGATTCAGGCGGACACGGCCGGTGGTAAAAGTGCAGGACGGTTGTTCGCAGGGGTGCGCGTATTGCATCGTGCCCCTTACCAGGGGACCGGCCAGAAGCAGGCCTGTGCAGGATATTATAGCCGAGGTACGCAGGCTTTTTGCCGCTGGATACAGAGAAATAATGCTTTCCGGCATAAATTTACGGCAGTACCATGCCGATTCTGGGCAGGGCAGAAATTTTTGGTCGCTGCTGCGCTGCCTTGATGCGGAATTTGCTCCGGAGTGGCAGGGACGCGCCCGTTTTCGCCTGAGTTCGCTGGACCCTGCGCAGATAACAACGCAAGAAGGCCTTGAAACACTCGGAGGCTGCTGCATGCTTTGCCCGCATGTGCATCTTTCTTTGCAAAGCGGCAGCATGTCGGTGCTGAAGCGCATGGGCAGGTCGCCCTATTCGCCGCAAGAAATTGCGGAGGCAGTTTCTCAGTTGCAAAAAGCCTGGCCAATCATGGGATTGGGAGCAGATATCCTCATGGGTTTTCCAGGTGAGAACGATGCTGAAGTTGAAGAAACACTTGAACTTATTGCAGCTTTACCCATGACCTACGCCCATGTCTTCCCTTATTCCATCAGGCCGGGAACGGCTGCGGCTGCGTTGCCGGGGCAGTTGAGCAAGGCAGAGAAGCATGAGCATGCGAGGCTTGCACGCCTTCTTGTCGAAGAAAAAAAGCGGGCCTTTCTTCAGAAGCTGCTTTCTGTTAACAGCATGCGCATTGCCTTTGACGGTGAAAGTGCCTTTCATGGAGTCAACGAATGGTATGCCGACTGCAGGATGGAGGATGGCGAAACTTTTTGCAGCAGCGCCCATGAATTAGTGACTTG
>JAGAZG010000052.1 GCA_017940105.1 Mailhella sp.
AGTCGTTGACCGCGCGCCGCGCATTGGCCGCAATCCTCGCACGGATGACAAGATAGAGATCCCCGCTACCAGAGTTGTAAAATTCTTCCCAGGCAAGGCTCTAAAAGAAGCCGTCAAGTAACCGGCTGAATTTTTTGCCATCTTTAACAAAGAAAGCCGCCCGTAATGAGCGGCTTTCTGTTTTATTCACTTGAAGAGGCGATGAGCGCAGGCTAAAGCCCTGCCTTGCCTGCGCCGGTTAGCGCAAAATTTCTGCGGCTCTCCTACAGCCTGGCGGCGGTAAGCAAGTCTGCAACGGCATCGCGCTTTTCCCAT
Organism: Mailhella sp.; assembly: GCA_017940105.1. Lineage (GTDB taxonomy): Bacteria > Desulfobacterota > Desulfovibrionia > Desulfovibrionales > Desulfovibrionaceae > Mailhella. The sequence continues at coordinate 316 of JAGAZG010000052.1, forward strand.
GTGAAGTCTGGAAGTTCCCGGCCAAAGTGCCCGTAGCACGAAGTTTTGCCATAGATCGGGCGCTTGAGTGAAAGGCGCTTGATAATGTGGTATGGGCGCAGGTCAAAAACTTCGCGTACTATTTTGGTGAGCTGCTCGTCCGGCAGCTTTCCTGTGTCAAAGGTATGCACAAGCACAGAAACCGGTTCGGCTACGCCTATGCAGTAGGCTATCTGCACTTCGCAGCGGTCCGCCAGACCGGAAGCGACGATGTTTTTGGCGACATACCGAGCCATGTAGGCGCCGGACCTGTCTACTTTTGAAGGATCCTTGCCGGAAAAAGCCCCGCCGCCATGATTGCCCATGCCGCCGTAGGTATCCTGAATGATCTTTCTTCCCGTCAGTCCGCAGTCGCCCTGGGGACCGCCGACGACAAAGCGGCCGGTCGTATTGACAAAGATCTGGCAGTCTTTTTCGTCGTAGTAGCCGGAATGCTCAAGGATGGGGTTAATGACTTCACGCCTGACTGCTTCCACAATGTCGTCATGTCCCACTTTGGGCGAGTGCTGGGTTGAAACCACAACGTTGTTGATGCGCACGGGCTTGCCGTCAACATATTCAAAGGATACCTGGGTCTTGCCGTCGGGCCTGAAAAAGTCCACGATGCTGTTTTTGCGAACGCGGGCAAGCTGCAGCGAAAGCTGGTGAGCCCAGTAAATGGGAGCGGGCATGAGGGTGTCTGTCTCGTTGGATGCAAAGCCGAACATCATGCCCTGGTCGCCGGCGCCCTGATCTTCAGGATTGGCGCGCAGGACGCCCTGGGCTATGTCAGGAGACTGCTTGTCTATAGAGGAAAGCACGGCGCAGGTCTGCGCATCGAAGCCCAGCGACGAATCCGTATAGCCGATGTCTTTGATGGTGCGGCGCACAATGGCCGGCAGATCCACCTGGGCAGTGGTGGTGATTTCGCCTGCGATGATGGCCATGCCCGTTGTGACAAGCGTTTCGCAGGCGACATGCGCCGCTGGATCCTGGGCGAGAAGGGCGTCAAGAACGGCATCAGAGATCTGATCTGCGACTTTGTCCGGATGCCCTTCGGTGACGGATTCAGAAGTAAAAAGGTATTTACCCTTGGAAGGAATCATGTGTTCTCCTTGAATGTCAATATGTTATGGATCAATGAAAAGAAAAGGGAACTCACCATATCTCTATATCAAGTTATGGTAATATATTGCTTCACCAACTATACACATGCCGTGGCGCCATGTCCAGCTCCTTGACGGGGACGGGAAGGCAGGACTATGCTTTGCCACGTGTTTTCATTATGCTTTTTTGCCGGTGCACGAGGTATACATGCAGGCTTTTTTTCAGGGTACGGTAGACAATTTCTGCGCCGTTTATGCGGTGCTCAACGCCCTTCAGGTATTGTTCGGCATCACCGTGCTGCAGGCGAGAAAGCTTTTTAATCGGACATTGCTTGCGCATTCTGCGGATGCGCTGGAATTTTCGCGCATTCTCAGCCACGGCACGGATTATGTAAGCCTCGTGGACGACATGCTCGCCGACGTTCAGGCGCATGAATTTCCTGAGCTGTGCGTCCAGGCGCCTTTCGGGCCGACGGCTCCCTGCCAGCAGGTATGGGAGGTGCTGCGCAGTTGTGCAAGGCCGCCGCTGCCCCTGATTTCTGTCTTTCGCTTTCTGCGCTTTATGCCCGAACAAAAAAAGCCGTATGTCGATCATTGGACGGTCGGACATTATATGGATATGGAAGGGCTGCATTTTCTGGATTGCAGCCTGGAATCCGGCGGGCTTTACTGCCTGCCGTATTCCAGGCTGACGGATGCGTCGCATCCCCTTGCCCGCGAGTATGTGGTTATACCGCCTGAAAGCGTGCGCATTTTGTCCTCTTCATCCCGCGTTGCGGATCTTCCTGTTTGAAGCCATGGCCCTGAATACTGTGCATAAAATGGGTGCGGCCGCCGTAATAATGGCCTTCAGCGTTCTCGTTTCGCGTTTCATGGGGCTTTTGCGCGACAAGATCATTTCCTGGCAGTTTGGCGCGGGCGGAGAATCAGATATTTATTTTGCGGCCTTTGTCGTGCCGGATTTTTTAAATTACCTGCTGGCAGGGGGGTACGTGTCCATTACGCTTATCCCTCTGCTGTCACGCCGTTTTGCAGAAGATGAAAACGATGCATGGCGTCTGTTCGGCACCGTTTTTTGCTGGGCGACGCTGGCCATAGGCGTGCTTTCGGCAGGGGCCTGGCTGGCCGCTGAAAGGCTGGCTCCGCTGGTTGCCCCGGGCTTTGACGTGCAGCAATGCGCCAGGCTTGCGCATTTTTTACGCATCGTGCTGCCCGCCCAGGTGTTCTTTTTGCCAGGGGCCTGCCTTTCGGCATTGCTGTACATACGCAGACAGTTTGCAGTTCCGGCCCTTATGCCCCTCATCTATAACGGCGGCATTCTCCTGCTGGGCGTCGGCCTGCCCTGGCTTGGGCTGGCGCACGGCATGGAAGGATTTTGCTGGGGCGTGCTCGCCGGGGCTTTTGCGGGGGCTTTTCTGCTCCCCTTCATGGCTGCGCGCAGAGGCGGGCTGCGCA
>JAGAZG010000053.1 GCA_017940105.1 Mailhella sp.
GGCCGCTGATAGTGATCTGCGAGGCATATTCATACAAATGATCGGAAAGGATGTCACCGAAGGGGGAGTCGCCGCCGTCCACAGTGCCCTGATCAAGAGCGGACGGAAGGTCCACATAGTTGATGGGCTGGCCGGAAATTCCGCAGAATTCGGCAAACTTTACGTACAGGGGCACGTTCGGCACGCGCATGCGCAGGCCCTTGACGTCGTCCATGGTCTTAAGGGGCTTTTTGGTAAAGAAGTGGCGGAATCCGATGGGGTATGCGTTCAAAACGCGCATGCCGGACTTTTCAACAAAGGACTGCCCGAACTTGCCGGTCTGCCCCTTGGCTGGTCCAATGATGAGCTCAAGCACTCCGCCTTTCATGGCTCGATGCGCATGATCAAGGTTTTCGTACAGCATGGGCGTTTCAAACATGGCCATGGCAGGATGGAAACGGGAAGACTGCGGGCCTACGCAGCACATCTGAATGGTGCCGTTGCGGGTCTGGGTAAGGTAGTTGTCTTCCTTGCCAAGCTGGTTGTGAGGGAACACCTGCACATCGTACTTGCCGTTGGAAAGCTCGCCAAGGCGCTTGGCAAACGTACGCATGCCAATGGTCTGCGGGTTTCCATCCGGCTTGGAGCCGGCAATTTTCACGACAACTTTGTCGGCGGAAAATGCAGGGGCGGAAAATGCCGCCACCAGGGCAAATGCCATCATAAACACTGCGAGACGCTTCATGAAAAACTCCTGACTGAAGTGAATAAAAGAAAAAACGCTGCAAAAAACATGTGTCATGCACAACGTTATCTTCAGCTGCGAACAGCATACATGCTGTTCGCAAAAAAGCAACATAAACAATAAATCCCATCCTGTTTTTCTAAGCTTGTTCCGGCTTTAACATATGTGCCAGGTAAATCTGGTCATGCAAAAAACTTCCCCATGCCGGCGCAGCATCTGCATCATTCATTGCCAACCAGATGAAAACATGAGAATAAAAACATTCCTGGTCACTGTCTGACCTTTATGCCAAAGCATCTTTTCTGGAGTTGCCCCGTGGAAGAAAAAATCCTGGGCGAGATCGTTACCCTTTTCGTCCTTTCCATCATTGTCGTTCTTGTCTGCCATCGCTTTCGCCTTCCTTCGATCGTCGGCTTTCTGCTGACAGGCGTATTGTGCGGTCCTTCGGCCCTCGGACTTGTCGAAAACAAAGAAATGGTCGACATCATGGCCGAAGTCGGAGTGGCATTTTTAATGTTTTCCATTGGCATGGAACTCTCTGGCAAAGAGCTGATGCGCATGAAAAAGCCCCTGCTTATCGGAGGATCTGCACAGGTCCTGCTCACCGTCGGCTTTGTATTCCTGCTCACATTCTGGTGGAGCGGGGTGCGCCTTGGCATCATTTACGGCTGTCTTGTCACGCTTTCTTCCACCGCGATAGTTCTCAGCCTTCTCCAGCAAAAAGCCCAGGCGGAAGCTCCGCATGGAAGAGTCTGCCTTGCCGTGCTGATTTTTCAGGATCTCGCCATTGTGCCCATGGTGCTGATCTTCCCCCTGCTTGGCGGCGGGCTGGAACTGGAACCGAACTCCATGCTTCTTGCGCTTGGCAAAGGACTGCTTGTCATCCTCGGCATATTGATTTTCGGCAAGTTTATCCTGCCCAGGCTTATGTTCAGCGTCGTCAGCACGAGAAGCCGTGAACTCATGCTTATGACAACGCTTGGCCTCTGCCTTGCAGTCGCCCTTGTCACATCCTGGGTCGGACTTTCCCTTTCCCTCGGGGCTTTTCTGGCCGGCCTTATGCTTGCAGAGTCAGAGTACAGCCTGAACACGCTGGAAAGCATACTGCCCTTCAAAGAAGTTTTTTCAAGCATCTTCTTCATGTCGGTGGGCATGCTGCTGGACATCCACTTTTTTGCCGGCCACATCCCTGTCGTTCTGCTCTGCGCCGCAGGCATCATCGCAGCAAAGCTTATCATGACGCTGCCTGCGGTAAGGCTTCTCAGCTATTCCATGCGCACGGCGGTGATAACGGCCTTCTGCCTTGCCCAGGTGGGAGAATTTTCGTTTGTTCTCGCCAAGTCAGCACTGAACCTCGATCTCATCAGCAACGATGCCTACCAGATATTTCTAGCATCCAGCATCGTGACCATGGTTCTCACTCCCCTGCTCATCAATGCGGCTCCCAAGGCAGCGTCGCTCGTGCTCAGGAAGGCGCCCTCATCCCCAGCTGCCTCTTTGGAAGAAGAGGAAGATGGCGAAAGCCAGGGTATTGTCCGCGACGGGCGGCTTCTTAAAGACCACCTGATCATCATTGGCTTTGGCATAGGCGGGCAAATGATGGCTCATGGTGCCAGGAACTGCGGCATTCCGTACATTATTTCAGAAATGAACCCCGACACGGTTGAAAAATTCCGCAATATCGAACCTATTCGCCATGGCGACGCCTCATACCCGCTCGTGCTTGAGCATCTCGGCGTATCAACTGCTCGCACGCTTGCAATTCTCACATCCGATCCGGCAGGGGGCCGCGCCATCATAGCCAACGCAAGGGCGCTCAACCCTGCGCTGCACATCATCGTGCGCACCAGGTTTATCGGCAATCTTGAATCATACAAATCCGTCGGAGCCAACGAAGTCATACCTGAAGAATTTGAAACCTCCCTCGAAATATTCGCCCGCGTTCTCAATCACTACCTCGTACCCCGCCAGACCATAGACAGATATGTCAGCGCCATCAGAAAAGAAAACTACGGCATGGCCCGCAAGCTGGACATGGGCGGCAGCATCATGGAAAGCCTCCCTGACCTGCAGCTGGCATCCTTTTGCATCGAAGAAAATTCGCCTGTGGCTGGCAAAACCATCGGGCAATGCGCCTTGCGCAAACAATATGGCGTGACCGCTGCCGGCATCAGGCGCGGCGACGCCATCAATAACTCCCCCAACGCAGATACGCTGCTGCAGCCCGGCGATGTCATATATCTATTAACTACCCAGGATACGCTGCCCGCCGCCTCGTTTCTGTTCCATACGCAGCCACAGCATGCGGAAGGCAACGCATGACGAGCGCAGAACACGGCTTCGGCTCCCTTGATGAAAACGGACGCAGGGAATACTGGGCGGCGCTTGCCCTGCGCTGTACAAAAGGTTTGGGAGCTCGCTCTGTCTGCTCACTGCTCAGGCATTTTGGTTCTGCCTACGAGGCCTATGTCAGCAAAAGCCAGTGGGCGCTCGCACAGGTGAGCATTCCCCAGCACATGGAAGAACCGGCAGAAGCCTGGCGCACAAGAGCCCGGCCGGAATGGGAAGCCGCACGCAGGCTGGACACAGCCATCATCCTCTGGACGGATCCGCTCTACCCCAGCCAGCTGCGCGAAATTGCCGATGCTCCGGCACTGCTTTATGCAAGAGGCAACCTCGACCTGCTGAAAGCCCCGCTTGTCGCTGTCATCGGCTCCAGGGAATGCAGCCTTGCAGCTGCAGACATGGCATCGGCCGTTGCAGGCGGCCTGGCAAACATGGGCATAACCGTTGTTTCAGGCATGGCCATGGGCATTGACAGCTTCGCCCATAAGGCCGCCCTGCGCGGATCAGGAAAATCCCTGGCTGTCCTGGGCACAGGAATCGACGTTGCCTATCCATCCTGCAACACAGGGCTGTACAGAAGCCTGCTGAGAGACGGACTTATATTAAGCGAACTCGCTCCCGGCTGCACAGCCAGGCCCGGGGCATTTCCTGTGCGCAACCGCATCATAAGCGGGCTCTCCCTCGGCATTTTCGTTGCTGAGGCGGGCTCACCGAAAAGCGGCAGCCTTATTACGGCCCGCCTGGCCGCAGAGAACGGCAGAAATGTCTACGTGCCTTCGCCGGAGCAC
>JAGAZG010000054.1 GCA_017940105.1 Mailhella sp.
AATTTTAATCTTCATGGTGTTCCTCTTGGAGAGCGCTCATGGAAGAGCAGACGGCAGTCCACTCTATTGAGCCGTGCATGCAAGGTCAGCGTGCGGCGCGCACTCGCAACTTACGCATGGAAGTCCTGCCTGAATCATCTGTGACGCGAAGAAGATAGTTCCCAGGCGAAAAAGCATGGAGAATGGTCTCCCCTGGTTGAGTTTCTCCCAGGTAAGAGTCATTTGCAAACCAGAAGATTTTGCGAACTCCTGCATCAGCATGAGCCATTAAGGCGATGGACTGATGTCCGCCGCCGCTGAGTGTAACATGGTAGACAAGGCCCGCCTTGGGCAGGATTATACCTGGCGGCGTCCCTGCCTGCTGCTGTTCTTCTGCTCTGCAGTCTGAAGAATAAGGGGGAGGATCGGGCTTGACGATGCCTGCACGCAGAAATTGCTGACGAAAGTCACTCGGCCAGAATTCCCATGGAATTTCCTCTGTCTTGTCTTCTTCAGCAATGCAGGCCCGCAGACCGCTTTCTTTGTTTATAAGTATGGTGCGCAGTATGCCGGTTGGTTTGACTGGGGAAACGCCAGGAATGAACCATGCATCCTCTGTCTTGCCGGGGCATAGCTGAGTGTCGACATCTCCGGTTGCTTCGCATACCGGTATTTTTTCTACATTGAGATCCCAAGAAGGTTTGAGCAGCTTGTCTTCCAGTTTTTCTGAGGCAGCCAAGGCTCGTGCTATGGAACAGAACAGGGGAAGCGCAGTTTTGCCGCCGACTAGAAGAGGGTTGGCGGTATTGTCAAAATTACCTGACCAGACGATAAGAACATACGGACCGAAGACTCCGGCAGCCCAGGCATCCCGAAAACCGTTGGACGTTCCTGTCTTTACACGGAGCGGCAATATACGTCCGCTGGAACGTACCGTAAGTTCAGGAGAATCAGAAACGAGCATGTCAAGAATTATGAATGCCGCTTCCGGTGAAAGCAGCTGACGCTGCATTGCTGGAGAATTTGCGTCTTCACGGGTAAAGACAAGAGGTTGCCATACGCCTCTGTTGGGAAGCATGGTATACAGTGTGGCAAGCTCTCTCATGGTAACTTCAGCGCCGCCCAGGACTAGACTTAAGCCATAATGCTGTTCATTCTTTTCAAAAGCGACACCTGCTCGTTGTAAAAATCCGTAAAGTCCTGGCTGAGAGAGCTTGGCAGCCAGGGTTAATGCCGGCAGATTGCGCGAAAGCCGGAGCGCTTCGTCAGCATGAAGAGGCCCCCTGAACGTGCTGTCGAAGTTTTCCGGGTCATATCCTGAAAAGCTTTGAGGCATATCGGCAAGAAGCGTTTTAGGGTGAATAAGACCTTCGTCAAGGGCCAGTGCATAGATGGCAGGCTTGAGGGTAGATCCCGGGGAACGGCGTGCCAGCGTGCCGTCTATTTGTCCGCTGATTGCAACATCTGAAAAATCAGCAGAGCCTGCAAGGGCCCGCACTTCTCTGGAGGGCCAGTGAACAAGCATGGCAGCAGCATTGCTCAGTCCGAGAGCCTTTCCCCTGGAAGAAAATCCGGAAAGATGTGCTTCAATAAGTTTTTGCAGCCGAATATCAATGGTAGTTGTAACATTGTCAGGAAGCGTCTTTTTTGCAAGCAGTTCACTGCACAAGTGAGGGCAGTCAAACGGCAGTTCGCTGGCAGAAAAGATGCGCAGAGGCGCATGTTCCTGCTCGCCTGTCCATTCTTCATGCAGACGGGCAGCTGCTTTTTCTAGCCGTGTATTGCCTGAGGTGGGGCGTCGTGCGACAGGGTTTTGCGGAACGAGCATAAGGGCCAGGCTTTCTGAAGGTGTAAGTTTTGCCGGAGCCTTATGGAAATATATTCGGGATGCTGCTCCCAATCCTTCGACATTGCCGCCGTATGGTGCCATGTTGAAATAGCATTCGAGAATTTCAGCCTTGGATAAATGGCATTCCAGCTTCAGAGCGTAGAATATCTGAAGGATTTTATCGCGGATGCTGCCCGTTCGCAGCTTCCATGTCAGCCTGGCTACCTGCATTGTGAGAGTTGATCCTCCCATGATGCGTCCCCCAAAGGCCATGCCCAGGGCTGCACGTGCAAGTGCTGGTATATTGATGCCAGGATGTTTCCAGAACCATCTGTCCTCGTATTTTATAAGCGCGTCTAT
>JAGAZG010000055.1 GCA_017940105.1 Mailhella sp.
AAAAAATTCCTTTCAGATCATCAGCAGCAACCGGGCAAAGCTTAACGAAATCATTGCTGAAAACGAAGATAAAAAAATCATCGAGGTAGCCGACTACGGACTTAAACCCAATCGCGAACTTGTTAAAGACAGCAAGCTCGTTAAAAACATTAACGCTGAAATGCTTGACGAAGACGAAGATCAACCCTGGAAAATTAATTTTAACAAAATTGACGGCTACAACACTGTCATCGGTATCGTTCCGAAATCGCTGGATATACGCACTCTGCCTGGCACGCTTAAAAAAATTGCCAACGGAACGCTTGAAATCAGCAAAGCCGTGAGTAACGGCAGCCAATATGGTCTTAACCGCGTTCAGGAATGGAAAAATTTTCTTGCGAGGCCAGAGGTTCTGGAAAAAATCAATATACCTGCCAAGCTTTATAAATACCTGCATCTCGAACCAGGACATGCCCCCGCTAAGAAATCAGGCTGGGAAGCATCCTTCGCAGCTGATAAGGATCTGGCTCTCAAGCAGTTTGTGTTGAAAAACCTGCCCTATTCACAAAAAGACGTATCTGAAGAGTCCATCGATCTTGTCGTGGGAAAAATCAAAGAATACGTTGAAATTTTCCACATGGAAGATTCACCGGAAAAGACGCAGAAACTTGATGATTTTTTCAAGAAGGAAAACTGGTTCGGCCCCGAAGATCAAATCGAGCTGGATAAAGACATCGCCGAACGCGGAGAAGATGCCGGCAAGGCGAAGTTTAATAGCCGCCCCCTGGAAACACGCAACCTGTACAATCTCTTCACCAATATCTTTGTTTTTTCCACCTTCCGCCAGACAAGCAAGCTGGGGCTGGACTTTTTCCGTGAACAGGGCGTGCCCGTCATGTTCCAGTACTCCGATTACAACGGTAAAAGCCTCAAGGGACGGGAAGGAGAAATCCGTGGGGAGAATTTCTGGAAAAATGGATACCAGGTCGTCAAGAACAAAGGCGTAGGCGGATCGGCCATCACCCATTCTGAACTGCGGCATGTCTTTCGCCTCATTGATAAATCTGCCCAGGACGGCACAACATTTAACGTCAAGTTTGCAGAAGGCGGCATCCATTAGACATCTCTATTATAGGCAAAAAATCCTCATGGGATGCTTGATTAACAGGCACCGGTATTGCGTATGCTGAGTTTTTTCCGTATGTTAAAAGCGCAAAAGCACATATTGTTTCTGCAATGAAAAGGAGCTGACACCATGATGAAACCTATGCTCTGTGCGTGTACCGTGGCGCTGTCACTGCTTACCTCAGCCGCGTGGGCCGGAGAGGTCGAGGTAGGAAAGGATGGCATGTTCGCCATGACCCTGCCGGAAGGCTACTCCTACGATAATCTCAACTACTGGTACGCCGCGCCCGACGGCAAGGTTCACGTCACGCCGAGAGACGTTTCCTTTTTCACGGATGCCGACTATTTCAAAGAAGCCCTCGATGCCGTTCCTGGCGAAGCGAAGACCCAGCCGCTTGGCAAGAGCACACTGATCATCAAGGAAGAAAAAGAGGGCTTCAACGGGCCTTCCACGCTGTACTTCATCGATTTCAACGGACAGTTCAAAAAAAATGTCGGATGCATGATCCGCTTCTCTAATTTTGAGGGGCTGCAGGGCACGCAGTCGCCGGAGGTACTCAAGGCCGTCGCCTCTGTCCGGCGCTACACCCCTTTCATGGACTTCCCTAAGTCCTTTGACAAGGCTACCACAGCAGCCATGAGCACTTTCATGAACACGGGGCTGTATGCAGCTGACGGCAATACCGTCTTCGGGCAGGTTTTCGACTCCAAGGGCAATTTTGTCTTTGCCCGGCTCGATCTGGAAGCAAAGGGCTCCTTCTTTGATGTCAAAAGCAGCAGAATCATCGACAAAGGCGTTCAGGCGAAGTATGTGAGCCTGTACGGCGACTATGTCTTCTACATTCGCGGCGATAAGGGCCTATGGTGCGCCCGGAAGGATGGGAGCGGGGCCAAAATGGTCATCGAAGACGCCGTTGATTACCTGCAGGTCAGAGGAGACACCATGTACTGGTGCAATTCCGCCTACAAGTTCATGAAGGTCGACATGACCACCCTTGTCAGCGTGATAGAAGGCAAGACGAACCTTGAGGGAGAAGCCATAAGCCTGCAGGACAGCATTGCGGAAGTTTTTGAAAAGGAGATATACTACCCCTTCATGCTTGATGAGGAATGGCTTCTCTATCAGGACGACGCCGACCATGAATCCCTGCACCTGCGCCACCTGAGCACGGGAACGGACATCCCCGTGACAGGCTATCCCAGCAACGGCCCCATAGCGTACGGCTCCGGCCTGTACTTCAGGGCGAAACAGGGCGAAACGGAAACGCTGGCCAGGGTCGACCTTTCCGCGCCGTCCATCGCGTTTAACGAATCCGAGGACAGCTTCGCCTGCTCCTATCCCAAGGCGGAATTTTCGGGCAAAGCCGTGCCCACTCAGCTTTCCATCGATATGGAAGGCTACGGTTACGCCGGGCTGTCCCAGGGCAGGCATGTGAGCCAATGGAAGGATTTCTCCAATGCCGATGCGAAATGGGAGGATTGCTATTGCTTCATGGGGCCGGAATTTAACATCTTCTTGAGTTACGGAAGCAACGGAAAGGTGAGCAGCATCAGGCTGGCAAGCAGTGCCGGCGGCATATCGACGCTGCCACGCCTCGACTGAGACCGTCATCACAGCGCCTGCAGGACAAGGTGTACGCGCTTTGCCCTGCAGGAGAACGGGCGCCTGCGCAAACTTTTGCGCGGGCGCTTTTGATTTTGATTGCGCGGGCGCATTGACGCCCCTGCTCATCGCTTTTCATTGCACGATGTCAGCGGGGAGTAACCGGCGTGATGGGACCCAGTCCCCATATCTCTTCGAACCTGGCCGCAAAAGCAAACAGATCAGCCTCATGCCTGGGCTTGGCCACTATCTGCAGCCCTAGTGGCATGCCGTCTGCTCCTATGCCACATGGAACGGAAAGAATGGGGCATGCTGTCAGGGAAAGGGAGAATGTTAGGGCTATCCAGTCGATATACGTATCAAAGACGTATCCCTCGAGTTCTTTAAGGCTATGGGTATGAAAGTCGAACGTAGGTGTGATGGTGGCCGGGCATATGAGCAGGTCATACTTGTCAAAGAACTCGGTCATCCTGTGAACGATCTGTCCGCGCCCGCGCTCAGCATCAGCGATCTCATCGGGGGTCTGCTTCCTTGCGTTCTGCACGCTCCAGATGATCTCCGGAGTGAGCTTGTCAAAATGCGTTTCAAAATAGGGGGCCATCTTGGCAATGTGCCCAGTGCCGCGGATAGCATGGAACACTGGCTTGGCCAGGGAAAGGTCTGGATGATCATCATCCACGTTGATGCCTGCTGCAGAAAGCTTTTTCACCGCGTCGGAGGCAAGGGCCGCCACGCTGGAATGCACATGCGTGATCCCTAGATCCAATGAAAAAGCGACGCGCCTCGGACTGCGGGGCTTTTTAGCCTCTTCGAGGAATGACGGCACGGGAGAATCAAAGGAAAGGGGATCGCCATAGTGGGCTCCGCGCATGGCATCGAACAGCAACGCGGTATCCTTGACATTTCGTGCCATAGGTCCTTCGACGGGCAAGAGATTGAACGGAAGCTCAACGCGGGGCCCGCGGGGAACCATGCCAGGGCTGGGACGCAGGCCGACAACTCCGTTGAACGATGCAGGCTGTCTGATGCTTGATCCCAGGTCCGATCCCGTAGCCCCCCAGACCTCGCCTGCCGCAACGGCAGCTCCAGAGCCGCCGGATGAACCGCCGGTCGTCTTAGAAGTGTCCCAGGGATTCACGGTGTCTCCCCAAAGGGTGCTGTGCGTGGTGGCGTTAAAGCCGAATTCGGGAGAAGCTGCCTTTGCAATGGGCAACGCACCGTTCCGCTCAAGATTCTGTACGGAATAGCTTGATTCCTTTGGCACATAATCCTTGTAGATGGGGGATCCGCCCATGGTCGTGCGCACGCCTGCAACGCTTGCAAGGTCCTTGACAGCTATGGGAAGTCCGCCCAGCCAGCCGGGGGCATCTTTTGCAATTTTAGCCCGCTCTGGTATTTTTTCGACTTCTGCCAGGGCATGCTCATAGCAGCGTATTGGAAGAGCGTTGATTTTTGATTCAACCTCTTCGATGCGTCGCATTGAAGCCTCAACAAGCTCTCTTGGGGTGACATCGCCTTTCCGAAGTGCTTCCACAGCTTCAAGGGCCGTCATTTTAATCAGTTCTTCCATCAGATACCTGTCCATGTTATAATGTTATGTCCGTACTGCACTGCTGCGCCTTGGCAGGCGATCCACCGGACTTTTTCCTGTGACGCACAGCTGACCGCAGCCGCCAGCTAGAGCGCCAGGCCGAACGCGCAGCATGCTGTCAGCGCGCATGCGTACATGGCAGGGACAAGGATGCCTGCGCAAGCAATGAAATCAGCGATTCTGTTGCCAGAAATGTCTGCCTTGCAAAGAAAATGAGAGAAACATATTACCGCTGTCAAGTCAGATACCGCAGCAAGCGAAATAACTCCCATGCGCCAAGGCCTGTCATGCCCGGACAAAAAACTTGGGCTATCCGTGGATAGCCTTATAGACCGTGCTTTCCAGCATTGAAGAGAATTCCATACTTGTACCTGATCCGTGTTGAATATCTCCGGAGTGTCATGCTTCGTCAATGCATCATCGAGTGCATCCATACAAAAAAGACATGATCTGCTTACTGCATCAATAAGATGATATCGCCCTGGAACCGATAAAGTTTTACTTGCAACTATCTGCATTATTTTATAATAATCAATTGGGATTATTTGAAGCCACGACCGGCAAAAGACGACAAAGTTTTTCGCACGCAGGAGGACTTCACAGCATGACAGTTCTGCAGCTGTCTGATCCGCATACGGAAGCTCCGGGGAAATTAGCCTACGGCGTCGCTGACACATCTGCCATGCTGCATGAAGCTGTGCGGCACATCAAAGGACTCAGGCAAAAGCCTGAGATGGTCGTGGTCAGCGGGGACATTTCCTGCAACGGATGCCCAGGAGGCTACCGCACCGTGGCAGACGCCCTGGGGCAGCTTGACATTCCAGTCTTCGTTCTTCCCGGCAACCATGACGACCGTGAGCAACTCATGCGGCACCTTGGGCATTTGTGCCCGGCCGACCCGCATACTGCGCCCGAACTCTGCTATG
>JAGAZG010000056.1 GCA_017940105.1 Mailhella sp.
ATGTGTCTGCCTGAGCTCATCCCTATCAAGGCACAGTGGAGAAACAGGCAGCAAGGTCACTTCATCCAGGCTGCCCGCCGAACGCTGCGTGGAAAAATCAAAAACGCGAATTTCTTCGACAGTATCACCAAAAAACTCCAGCCTCAGCGGACGTTCATACCCGGGGGGAAGAATGTCAAAAATATCCCCACGTCTGGCCATGTCCCCTGCATGGGCCACCAGCTGAACGCGCTGATACCCCCATACAGCAAGTTGCTCCAGCAGCAGTTCAGACTCAATCTCGTCGCCGCGCCGAATGGTAAGTTCCCGCGCATCAAGATAATCAAGAGAAGGCATGCGAAGAACCATATTATCTATTGAAAAGATAATACCATCAGTCAGCTGGTGGCGAAGGGCATACATGGCAGCCATGCGCTCTGCCCAGCCTTCCCGTGATAGCGTACGCTCATTAACCGGCGGCAGAAAAGCCCAGTGCTTTTCCCATGAAGGAATTTCGCCCCCTTTTGGCTTGCGCACAGAGCTGCCGTCTTCGCAGCCTACAGAAAGCTCAGGGGAGAACAGAGTGATCAGTCCGCGCATGACAGAGAGCTCATCGCGGCTTCTGACGGCAACCGCAACTTTTTTGCCAAGGCTCACGGCCCTCGTCGCCAGGAATGCCAGGGTAGCATTGCCGGCTCTACCGATGCTCAAGGCTTCATTATTTTCCATGCCGGCAAATATTTCGTTCCAATCCATGCGAGACCTCAAAACGTTAACTGCTGAAAGCCGCGTAAACGCGGCACTGGCACGTGGATAAATCCGCTGGGGTTCCAGGTCAAGCCTCTTCACAAGAGCCGAATTCCCTTCAAAATGCGGCAGATGTTCTTTTGCTCTATGCTCTGTACTTGACTTGCCTGGGCAAAGGACTTCTTATGTCTGCACGGGCTGACGCAAGGTTTTTTTCGGAGGCATCTATGATCACGCAATGGCCACTTGTCTTTTTTACCGTGTTTACTCAGCTAAGCGCAGGGCTTGCATTGTTTTCTGCGCTGCGTACCCGCTGGGGCGCAGGTCCATCCCCGCGTGGCTGGAAAACGGCTGCAATTGCGGCCACAGTGGCTTTTGCTTCCGGATTTTTTTCATGTGGCGGCATAGAAAGCGGCGCCATGCTTGCAGCGCAGATTTCTTGCCTGTTGCTTGCCGTCTTTTCATGCGGAGCGCTCTGCAAAATTATACTCTGCTCCGGAGCCGCATGCATGGCTGGAAGCCTATGCGTGCTTGCCCAGGCTTTGGCAGCTGTTCCAGGCGAACTGCTTAGTCCTTCAGGTTTTTTCCCTTTTCTCCTTTTCCCTCTCTGTACACTTGTTCTGGGAGCTGCCTTCACGCAGCTTCCATGCCTGGACGAACCAAATGACAACGCTATAAGATACGGTCGTTTTTATCTTCCTCTGCGCTTCAGCCTGTGGCTTATGCTGGTCATTACAGCTGCTGCCCCCTGCCTCATTTGGGAAGATCCTTTTATGAAAAAAGCTTCATTCTATTGGATGCAGACCCAGCTTTACTGGATGGGAGTCATATTCAGCGGAGTTGTCATAGGGCTTTCTCACATGGGAAGAATTACCCTTTATTTGCAGGCTGCCATTGCATTTGTCAGCGTGCTCGGACTGCGAACGGCTTTTTATGCTGACAGCGTTCATGGTGCCATTGACCTTGGCACTCTTTACATGCGCTGATATACGGCATTTTTATCGATTTATGTTCTTGACAAGCTGCAATGCATAGTATAGCTATCCACAGAGCTGGCAGCTGTCAGCGTATGTGGGTTGGAGAGATGTCCGAGTCGGCCGAAGGAGCTCGCCTGCTAAGCGAGTATACGGGCATAAACCTGTATCGAGGGTTCAAATCCCTCTCTCTCCGCCACCTTTATCTAACCATTTGAAGTGGTTAGATAAGAAGCTGAAGATTGACAGAAGCCAGTCAAAAACATTTGTAACATACATTTGTAACACAGTTAGCCCCTGCTTGATACTCCGAGCAGGGGCTTTTTGTATGTATAAGCAATGTATATCTATTGTTAAACTTGAATGAGTTACATAGGCGACTTCAAATATTATAGTACAAAATCAATGTATTGTCAACACTTTACTGCTATATGGATTTCCTATGTACTTACAAAGAAGGTTCTATTCATTTTATTTTAGA
>JAGAZG010000057.1 GCA_017940105.1 Mailhella sp.
GGAGGTAAAGCTGTCTCGCCAGCCATGAGTAGCCTGGGATTCACTTCCGGCGTCAAACGAAATGGCTGGCGTAATGGGACTACGCGCTCGTAAAGTGTATCCAGAGCGATAGTCTCAATATTTCTTGAAAGCGCTCTAATGGTCATCCGCGGGCCAGACGCTCAAGAAAGGCCTGGGCTTCTTCCTGCATTTTATTGAAATGCTCTTCCCCCTTGAAGCCTTCCATATACAGCTTGTAGATAGGTTCTGTTCCTGATGGGCGCACCGCAAACCAGCCGTCGTCCGTCACGACCTTGAGTCCTCCAAAGGGTTCGCCGTTTCCGGGAGCCTTGGTCAGCACAGACTTGACGGCGGAGCCAGCGAGTTCCTTCATGGTTACGGAGTCGGGAGAAACAGTCTTGAATGCCGCCTTCATCTCCGGCGTCATGGGCGAATCTATGCGGCGGTATATCGGGGAACCAAAGCGCTGCTCAAGCAAGTGGTAGAGCTCTGAGGGATTTTTTCCGGACTTTGCGGTTATTTCGGCAGCCAGCAGGCAGAGTATGGGGCCATCCTTGTCGGTGCTCCAGGGCAGTCCGTCGGCCCTTAAAAACGAAGCGCCGGCGCTTTCTTCGCACCCCATGATGCAGTCGCCCGAATGCAGCCCGGGCACGAACCATTTGAACCCCACGGGAACTTCAAGCACGCGCCGTCCCTTTGCCTCGGCAACACGGTTGAGCATCGAGCTTGTGACGACGGTTTTGCCGATGGCCGCATTTGCCTTCCATGCTTTTCTGAAGCCGGCTGCGCTGTCCTGCATGAGAAAGTCAGCCGCGACAGAAAGGTAATGGTTAGGGTTCATCAGACCTTCAGGGGTAACGATGCCATGCCGGTCAGAGTCCGGGTCGCAGGCAAAGGCAAGGTCAAAGCTGCCTTTCATGCGCAGCAGTTCTGCCATGGCGTAGGGAGAAGAGCAATCCATGCGGATTTTTCCGTCATGGTCCAGCGGCATGAAGCGGAATGTCGGGTCGTACTGGTTGTTCGTATTAATGATGTTCAGTCGGTAGCGGTCGGCAATGGGCTGCCAATAGGCCAGGCTTGCCCCGCCCAGCGGATCGACGCCAAGCTTCAGGCCGGATGCGGCAATGGCCGAAAAGTCTATGACATTAGACAAATCCTCAACATATGCAGAAACATAGTCGTGCTCTTTCACAAAGCCGGAACGGAGCGCCTTATACAGCGATATGCGCTTGACCTGTGCGTTGCCTTGCTGCAGCAGCTCGTTGGCCCGCTCCTGTATTTTTGCGGTCAGGGTCGTGTCTGCGGGGCCGCCATGCGGCGGGTTGTACTTGAATCCGCCGTCCTGCGGGGGATTGTGCGACGGGGTGATGACTATGCCGTCGGCTTTGGCGTCATGGCTGCGGTTCCAGCAGAGAATGGCGTGTGAAATGCCCGGCGTGGGCGTATAGCCATGTCCGCTTTGCACCATGACCGTCACCGAGTTTGCTGCCAGTACTTCAAGCGCGGTTCTCCATGCCGGTTCAGAAAGGGCGTGCGGGTCTTTGCCAAGAAAGAGCGGACCAGTGATTCCGTTGGCTCTGCGCACGTCGCATACGGCCTGGGTCACGGCCAGGATATGCGCCTCGTTAAAGGTTTTTTTCAGTGAAGAACCGCGGTGTCCCGAAGTGCCGAAGCTGACAGCCTGTTCAGCAATGTCCGGCGAAGGACTGTCGGTGTAGTATGAAGCAATGAGCGCGGGTATGTCGGTAAGCTGATCGGGGCGGGGCAGTTTTCCTGCCTGAGGGTCAAGAGCCATGAAAAAAGCCTCCTGCAAAGGGGTGGTTTGTATGGCAACGATAGTGCAAAACGCAGGCGTTGTGAAGGTTTTGCCGGCTTCAGGCGCATTTAAATGCGGGGATGTTCAAGCGCCCAGATGCGCAGCTTGGCGTCAAGCTGGCGTTCATTGCCGACAAGCCGGCTCAGGGTAGCATGGAATTTTCTGCCGTGATCCATATGCCGCAGGTGGCAGAGTTCATGAAAAATGACAAAGTCAACGAGATCTTCAGGCAGGGCTATGAGCGCCGTGGCAAGGGTGATTTTGCCGTAAGACGAGCAGGATCCCCAGCGCCTTTTCAGCGGGCGCACGGCCAGTGAAGCCGCAGAAGCGTCATCCCCGAGAATTTCCTGCGCTTTTTCTTCCAGCAGTTTCAGTCTCTGCGCAAAAAAGGCCGCCGCAAAGCCCTGCCGCCAGCTGAGGAACGCCCGCTTCAGGCATGCTTCGGTGCAGCCATCGCTTCCGGATGGCGGCCGGCAAGGGAGTTCAAGGCTGTTTTCGCACAGCCTGGGGCGAGCGTTGCGGACAAGAGGAACCTGTTTTATGGCATAGGAGGTTCCCAGGCACCAGATTTCAGCCCCTTCGCAAAAAAGTACGGGTGCAGCGCGATGCGAACGAAAAAAGTCTTGCTTGGCCTTTATCCAGCCTGTGCGGGAAGCTATAAAGGCATGCACGGTTTTTATGCCGATGTGGGCCGGAGCCTTGACGATCACGGTGCAGTCCGGCTTGACGATGAGCCGGAGCGTCCTGAAGCTGTCCCTGACGAGCAAGATCTCAAGACCGGTTTCCTGAAGGCGGATGAACTGGGAAAAATCAGGGGAGGAAAGTCTGCTTATTGGCATAGAAGGGCATGAACCTTTGGCGGCATGAAAAACAGTTTTTTCAGCGGAGCCACTCCCGGCACCGCTTGTTAAAAAGAATGGCGCAGCAGCCCGCCACAAGCAGAAACGCCGCCAGGATGGCTGCAGCGTCCATGCCGGTACGCCATGCCATCGAAAGAACAAGCAGGACGGAAAGGCAGGTGCTGAGTGCAATCCATGCGTAAGCCGCCCCCGCGTCTCCAAGGAGTACGGCATGCCGCAGCACCAGGGCTGCCCATGCCGCGAAAGACATGGCGGTGCGCGATCCCAAAATCATTACCTCGTGCTCTGCCGTCAGAATATGGGCGGCAAAAACGGCTAAGCCGGCAAGCGAGAGCAGGCGGAAAGCAAGCAGGCTCCTGGGGGCGGGCCCGTCTGAAGAGCCCAGGGGCATCAGATGATGGGCAATGAGGAATGAGGCGAGAAAAAGCGGACAGGCAAGCACGGGACCGAACGTGCCTGCCAGAATGGGAGCCATGATGGGCGGAATGCTTAAAAACGCCAGCAGCGGCCTGAAAAAAGCAAGCAGCCCGATGATAAAAAGTGAAAACGAAAAAAGAACGGCCCTTGCCCCTTCCTTTAAAGCAAAGCGCCATTCAAAGCGGTCCGGCCATGCGCGAACGAAGGGTGGGACAGCGCAGGCCAGAGAAATGCACAGGCAGAACCTCAGCCAATGCTGAGCGCTATGCAAACTTTCGCCCAGTCCCAGCAGGGACAGGGCGGAAAGGGTGAGCCAGCACATGGCGGGCATGAAGGCTGCGGCTGCAAGAAGAGCCGCAAAAAAGCGCAGGATGGCGCTCATTCCTGGGCGGCAAGCCGTTTTATGAGGTCTTCCATGCCGACAACGCCGATGATTTTGCCGTCTTTTTCAACGGGCAGCGTATAAAAGCGTTCTTTCACCATGAGCGTGGCGATTTCATCAATGGTGGTTTCGGGCTTGATGGAATGAGGATCAGAAGTCATGATCTCACCGACTGTTCGCGCCGCCATGCGCCGCAGTTCCTTTGAAAATTTGCCTGGCATCTGCATGGGGATTGCGCCGCCAAGCAAAAGGAAATAGCCGGGAGTTTCAAGCTTCTTGTCCAGGGATATGAGATCCGATTGCGTCAGCATGCCGACAAGGCGTCCGTCTTCAACAACGGGAAGGCCGTTGAAGTGCCCGTTGAGAAGCAGCTTGGCTGCCTGGCTCAGCGTAGTGTCTCTTGTAACCGTGACCGGTTCTGTCGTCATTATATCTGCGGCTGTATTCATGTTGTCCTCACTTGATAAAGCCAATGGTTTTTCTGGCGATTAAAAGTAGAAAATCTTCCCCTGTCAAGGAACGCCGCATTTTTTTTGCCAGGCTGGAGCCACTAATGCCCGCTGCTAAAAAGTTTGTGGTGTAACATAGTGTGATTTTTAGATAAAAATAAAAAATAAAAGAAAAATTAAAAAAAATGCGTTTTTGCCCCTTCCCAAGAAAAAAAGCAGGCTTATTTAAACACCGTCGCGGGGCGGCCAAGCCGCCGCGGCCTGTTTTTCGGCGGCGGCATCTTGCGCCTGCCGCACGAACAAAACACAAGTAAACAAAACATTTTTTGGAGGATATGGGTCATGAAACCCCTGAATGATCGTGTGCTCGTAAAGCGCCTTGAAAGTGAAGAAAAGACCGCCGGCGGTCTGTACATCCCCGATGCCGCTAAAGAAAAGCCCTCCAAGGGCGAAGTCATCGCCTGTGGTCCCGGCAAGCTCAATGAAAAGGGCGAGCGCGCCCCCATGGCTGTCAAGCCTGGCGACGTCGTGCTGTTTGCCAAGTATGCCGGCACAGAAATCAAGGTGAACGGCGCTGACCACATCATCATGCGTGAAGACGATATTCTTGCCGTCCTCGACTAATAACCCCAATCTGTCATCAAATCAGGAGATTAAGATATGTCTGCCAAAGAAATTCTTTTTGACGCCAAGGCCCGTGAGCGCCTTGCCCAGGGCGTAGACAAGCTTGCCAACGCCGTCAAAGTCACCCTTGGCCCCAAGGGCCGCAACGTGCTTATCGAAAAGGCCTATGGCGCGCCTGTGATCACCAAGGACGGCGTGACCGTTGCCAAGGAAATCGAACTTGAAGACAAGTTTGAAAACATGGGCGCACAGCTCGTGCGCGAAGTCGCTTCCAAGACCAACGATGCTGCTGGCGACGGCACCACCACCGCCACTCTGCTTGCCCAGGCCATCTACCGCGAAGGCGTCAAGCTTGTGGCCGCCGGCCGCAACCCCATGCCCATCAAGCGCGGCATAGACAAGGCTGTCGCAGCAGTAACTGCAGAGCTTGGCAACATCGCCAAGCCCACCCGCGACCAGAAAGAAATCGCCCAGGTCGGCACCATTTCTGCCAACGCTGATGCCACGATCGGCAACATCATTGCCGATGCCATGAGCAAGGTCGGCAAAGAGGGCGTTATCACTGTTGAAGAAGCCAAGGGCCTCGAAACCACCCTTGATACAGTGGAAGGCATGCAGTTTGACCGCGGCTACCTTTCCCCGTATTTTGTCACCGATGCCGAAAAGCTCGTGTGCGACCTTGAAAACCCCTTCATCCTCATCCAGGAAAAGAAGATTGCCAGCATGAAAGAAATGCTGCCCGTGCTGGAGCAGGTTGCCAAGATGAGCCGTCCCCTGCTCATCATCGCCGAAGATGTGGAAGGCGAAGCCCTTGCCACGCTCGTGGTGAACAAGCTCCGCGGCACGCTGCAGGTCGCCGCCGTCAAGGCTCCTGGCTTTGGCGATCGCCGCAAGGCCATGCTGCAGGATATCGCCATTCTCACCGGCGGCACGGTTGCCTCTGAAGACATGGGCGTGAAGCTCGAAAACTTCACCCTTGCAGATCTTGGCTCTGCCAAGCGCGTGCACATTGACAAAGACAACACCACCATCGTTGACGGCGCCGGCAAGTCCGAAGACATCAAGGCCCGCGTCGCCCAGATTCGCGCCCAGATCTCCGAAGCCACGTCTGATTACGACCGTGAAAAGCTGCAGGAACGCCTTGCCAAGCTCGTTGGCGGCGTGGCTGTCATCAAGGTCGGCGCGGCCACCGAGACCGAAATGAAAGAGAAGAAGGACCGCGTTGAAGACGCCCTCAACGCGACCCGTGCAGCCGTGGCCGAAGGCATCGTCCCTGGCGGCGGCGTGGCCTACATCCGCTGCCTTGGCGCTCTTGACGCCATTGAAGCCGACGAAGAAGAAATGGCCGGCATCAACATTATCCGCCGCGCCCTTGAAGAGCCCCTGCGCCAGATTGCAGAAAACGCTGGCTTTGAAGGCTCTGTGGTCGTTGAGAAAGTCCGCGAGGGCAAAGACGGTTTCGGCTTCAACGCCGCAACCGGTGAATATGAAGATCTGCTTGCCGCCGGCATCATCGACCCCAAGCAGGTTTCCCGCTTCGCCCTGCAGCATGCCTCTTCTGTGGCGGCTCTTCTGCTCACCACCGAATGCGCCATTGGCGAACTGCCCAAGCCTGAACCCGCTGCACCTGCGGCTGGCGCCGGCATGGGCGGCATGGGCGGCATGTATTAATGCGCCATGCGCAGCCTGAGAGCTGACTGATGAGAGGGGAAAGACTGCTTGCGGCCTTTCCCCTTTTTCTATGGTGCGCC